>JBEBIC010000140.1:0-7341 GCA_040080595.1 Bacteroidia bacterium
GGGCTTTGTCGTAAGACAAAGCCCTGTTTAATTTAAAATTTGATTACACCCGTAGTTTAAATTTTTTTTCAATAACTGTTTGTTCACTATCCGAATATACACGCACAACAAAGTTGCCTGTACCTAAGTCTATACTCGATAAATAAAAAGTTTGATTAAAGACACCTTTTTGTAATTTCTTTTTTTGCATCAATACTTTGCAATTGTAATTATTAACATCGTGTACTACAATCCAATAACTGGCATTTTTAGCAACGTCAAAATTTAAAGGGAGTGTAAAATCATAAGAGCCATTATCGCCATTATTTTTTCGTAAGCTATTTTTAATACTCATAGCTTTTAAATCGGCAACGGGTATGTTGTTTAATTCGCCAACAAAATAAAGTAAGTCGTTGCTTTGAACAGAATCTGTACCATATATATTTTGTACAGGCGCATTGTTACTTATGGCCCACACGGAGCGTTGCACGGTATAGCCAGTATATTTTTTTTGGTTAATGTGTTGGGCTAATAAGGTAAGTTTAGTGGTTGTTTTTTTGCTAGGCAGGTAGCTTTCATTTTCTGATGGACAAGCATCAGTACTTTCGCAACAATAGCTATATGCGTATTTGGTTTGCTCTTGCTTTGGAGCTAATGTATAGGTTATGTTTTCGGTTATCATCATGTTTTGATGTTGAGGTACGCTAGTTTCAAATACATAACCGCTTGGAATACTTACGTCTATATTGGCTTTACTTATATTTTTAATGTTTACACACATGTTTTTTCCATACCTATCGGTTTCTCGCTCCTGTTCGTTAGCGGCTTTCCAATTAGCTTTTACACTAATTAATTTTTTAGCAAGCGCTTCATTAATAGTTATTGCATTAATGCCGCAAGTAGCATTAATGCACATAATTGTGGTGCAAAAAATAGTTTTCATGAGTACAATTTTTTAATTTACAATACCAATAAAAGAACAGTTTACCTAACCGTTATACAACAGGCAGTGTAGCTATAACGTAGTTACGGTTTATTTATTGTAAATTAATTAGTGCATTTTACTCATTACCACAAGTGTATTTTGTAATAGAGAGTTATTTACCGTCTGTTGTAAATTATTACTTAACAATAAATAACACGTGGAGTTACTCCCATTAAACTTTGTATTTCGTGATTATAACTTTGTAATTCTACTAACTGTGCTTTCCGCCCAATAGCAATGCTTCCGTGCGTGGCATCAATACCCAAAAATTTAGCACCATTGTGTGTTGCCCATTGCACAAGTAGTGCGGTAGGTAGTTGCTGATAGTGGTGTTGCAAGGTTTTCATTTCGGCTACTATACACAGTTGGTCGTTACTTGCAAGGCTATCTGTACCAAGGGTTACAAGCGCATTGTGTTGCAGTAGCATAGGTATGTTGGGTAAACTATTTTCTATGTATATATTAGCATTAGGGCATAAACACCAATACGAGGTAGGGTTTAAAGCTTGTGCTAACTCTACGTCATGCGCTGTGGTAAATGTATTGTGTACGTATTGTGTACGTAGCGTAGGGGGTAGTTGCGGTGCTATGTAGTGCATTGCGCTTTGTTGTGTAGGCAAGTGATTACTAAGGTCTATACCAAAGCTGTGTATGCGGTTAAATGTTTTGCCTGTGGCGTATTCAAAAAATTCGTTCTCGGCTTTGCTCTCTTGTGTGTGTATGGTAAGTGGCGCATTGTTTAATTTACAATGGTCGTTTATAAGTTGCAATAATTGTTTGCTTACGCTATATGGCGCATGTGGTGTAAGACTTGCGGTAGCTTTGGGCAACTTACTTAGTAGCTTCAAACCGTTGGTATATGCCGTTTGTGCTCTACTTGGACTAAAACCATACAGTTCTACAAAGGTATGGTAGTACAATTGTTGTTGTGCTTTTATAGCAAATGTAGCATCGGTATTACTGATATCGCCTACGGCTATTATACCATTGTTACGCATAGCTTGTTGTGCCTCTTGTGCATGATATTGTATGGTGTTGGTATCGTTAGTTTTTAAGGATTCTAATTCAGCTATAAAATCATTAATACCTGTGCGTTTGCTTATTTTTCCTTGCAAATACGATAGTTCCAAATGGCAATGTGCATTAACCATAGCAGGCATAACAGCACCTTTAATATATATAATGGCATCGGTAGCTACTGGTGCTGTAGTAGATAAACTGGTAATTACACTTTCGTTATTTATACCTATATATACATTAAACACTACATTACCTAAGCCATCAAACAATGTAGGGGTATGATAATAACGCATATTTAGCAAGTGTTATTTAATGTTATACACGTGTGTAAGTATAGCTACATCATTAGTTGTAAGTTCCATACTACGGCGTGCATATACACGTGTGGCAAGTGCTATGGCTTTGTCTAACCTAAAGGTTTCACTATCATTTACGCCACCCCAGGTGTAACTAGGTATGTGGGTAGGAGGGAAGCCTGCACCAAATATATTGGCACATACGCCTACTACAGTGCCTGTGTTAAACATGGTATTTATGCCACATTTGCTATGGTCGCCCATTATTAAACCACAAAATTGTAGTTCGGTATCTTGCGCCTCTTGTGTAGCATAGTTGTATAATTTTACGTTGCCGTAATTATTTTTTAAGTTTGAATTATTGGTATCGGCCCCTAAGTTGCACCATTCGCCAATTACGGAGTTACCCAAAAAACCATCGTGGGCTTTGTTGCTATAGCCTATTATTACTGAGTTGTTTATTTCGCCACCTACCTTGCTATGTGGGCCTATAGTGGTTGCGCCATATATTTTAGTACCTAGTTTTAATGCGGAGTGTGCACACAATGCTAATGCACCACGTACTATACTACCCTCCATTACTTCTGCATCAACGCCAATGTATATAGGCCCTGTGGAGGCGTTTAATATACTACATTCTACTGTTGCGCCTTGCTCTACAAATATATTGTGCGGTGCAATGCAGGTGTTAGTAGCTGATATTGCTTGCGATGTTCGCCCTTTAGTTACCTGCGCAAAGTCGTTGCGTAGTTCTACATCATTATACGTAAATATATTATTGGGGCGTTGTAGTAGTGTAAATGATTGCGTAGTATTTTGTGTACTAAATGACGTTATACTTAATGTGTTGGCAAACGCTTTAGCATCAGTTTCGTTGGCCCTTACGGCTATCCAAGTATTGCGTGTAGCATCTATTAACATGGTGTTGGTAGCCAATGTTTTAATCTCGCTTACTAATGCTTGGGTAGGGCATACACAGGCGTTAATTATATAATTATCAGCAGTGTATATGGCTGGGTGTTTTGCGCTTAAATAGTCTTGTGTTACATAACTGCATTGGGCAAAAAAATACAGTTCGTACTTTTCTTTAATGGTTAATATACCTATACGTAAATCGGCAACAGGGCGTGTAAACACCAGTGGTAGTAAGTGATTGCGCTGTGCGCTATCGTGCAATAAAATATTCATTGGGTAGTATTGAAGTTACTTAACCTCTTCGGTTTTTATTACCCCACCGTTTTTGTAGGTTTGTATGCGTACGAGTTTATCGCCATCGTAAAAGTAGCGTTTACCGTCCCACAATTTGTAGTTTTTAAACATTCCCTCTTGCTCTACTTGCTTATTTTTGTTAAACAATTTGCTTTGTCCGTTTTCAACCAATGAAGCTGCTTTGGGCACTACCTTTTCTACCACTACAGGTACTTCTACTTTAACCTCTTCTTTTACTACTACTTTTTTCTCTTCTACTTTAACTTCGGCAGGAGCTTTTATGGTTAGTTTACGTTTGTTGTTAGGGTCGGGTTTGCCAGAGTCTTCTACATTTTTAACCGATGCTTCGTCCATTTTACCCCCATTAAAATTCTTAGTGCTTTTTATAGCACCAGAGTAGTAGTATTCTTTTTGTTCTCCGTTTTCTTTACCGCCGTCCCATTTGCCCTCTATCATGGTGTAGCCATTGTCGTGAAAATATTTTTGTTCGCCCTCACGTTTACCGTCCGCACTGTATTTCCAGTCGTAAAATAACTGTCCGTTTTCGTAATACATTTTGTATTCGCCTACCCATTTGTTATTTTCCCATATTCCTTCTTCGGCAAGCTGTCCGTTTTCGTGGTAAAATTTGGCGTAGCCTTTTGGTCTGTTATTTTCGTAAGTAATTTCGCTTTTGGTTTTACCAGTGGGAAAATAGGCTTTCCATACGCCTGTTTTTTTGCTAGCAAGGTACTTTCCTTCCTCTACAGTTTGGTCGTCGCGATAGCCTGGTAATTTCTTGGTGCTGTTTTTTACTATCCATTTACCTTGGCGCAAATTGTTTACGTCCATAGCGTTAATGGTATCTTTTCCGTCCATATCAAAGGTTTGAGCAAACCCCGATGTAAACGCAAGTAATAGAAATGCGGAAAGAATATATTTTAAAATCATAGTAAAATGAACGGTAAATGAATAATTACAATTGCTAACAAACATAAAAAATAAACATTAGTATTCCAAATTAGGTTTGCAATAGTTTTTAAACACCGTTTGGTTAAAACTTGGGGTGTTTTTTGTTCTTTGTGCGCCTTGTTATTTCATTTTTGCAATACCCTCTTCAAGCCAGGTTTGGTATGCTTTGGCGTTAGGGTCGTAATGTTTTGGAGCGTTTAGCATTTGCTCATTTTCGTTTAACAATATGTACATAGGTTGTGTGTTTGTTTTGTATATTGATGCTTGCATATAGCTCCATTTATTACCAATGGTTTTAATGGTAAAGTCTCTATCGCCTAATTTTTTTACAGTTTGTTCGGCTACTGGTAGTTCTGTTTTATCATCTACATATAAACTTACCAGTATAACATCGCTACGCAATAGTTTATCTATTTCGGGTTGTTTCCACACGCTGTTTTCCATTTTACGGCAGTTTACACATGCCCAACCTGTAAAGTCTATCATAAGTGGTTTGTGTTGTTCTTTAGCTACTTTTAATGCTTCATCATAATTATGATAACATGGTAAATTATTGGGACAGTGTTCTTTTTGTGTAGTTGCAACTGTATTTACTGTAGCTATGTTATTATTGCCACTCATGGTTGCTTCGCTGTAAAAATCGGGCGGTGGAAAACCTGCTATTAATTGCAATGGTGCATTGCTTGTTAAGCCTGGTATTAAATATACAGTAAACGAAAAGCTAACAATAGCTACTAACAAACGTGCTACGCTAATATGTTTTAAATCGGTGTCGTGCGCTGTTTTAAATGCGCCCAATAAATAAGCAGTAAGGAGCCCAAACACAGCAATCCAAATACTTAAAAACACCTCACGTGTAATGTAGCCAGATTGAGTTACAAGGTCTGCATTGCTTGCAAATTTTAATGCCAAAGCAATTTCTAAAAAGCCGAGGACTACCTTAACAGAGTTTAACCAACCGCCTGATTTTGGTAACGAATTTAACCAACCTGGGAACGCTGCAAATAAACCAAATGGTAAAGCCAATGCACTACCAAAACCTAACATTACCCAAAAAGGCCCGCTAATAGCGCCACTCGTGGCACTATCTACCAATACTGAACCTACAATAGGGCCAGTACAGCTAAATGATACTAAGGATAAACTAAACGCCATAAAGAAAATACCAATCATACCGCCTCTGTCGGACTGTGCATCCATTTTATTCACAAACGATGAGGGTAATACAATTTCGAACGCTCCTAAAAACGAAAGGGCAAAAACAATAAGCAATATAAAAAATGCAATATTAAAATAAACATTGGTACTAAGGGCGTTCAAGGCATCGGGTCCAAATAATTTGGATACACCTAAACCCAATGTTAAGTAAATAAATATGATAGAGGCTGCATATAACAAGGCGTTGCTAATGCCTTTTGCACGTGTTTTGCTACGCTTGGTAAAAAAACTTACCGTCATAGGTATCATTGGGAACACGCACGGCGTAAGCAATGCAGCTAATCCTGCTATAAAACCCTCTATTAATAATCCCCACGACGAACGTGATTTTTCTGCGGGTGTTGTAGTGTTGTTTTCAATAGTTGTTTGTGCTATTGTTGTAGTGTCTTGTGCACTTTCAACTATTGGCATAGCACTACTTTGCGAGTTTGTATCGGCTATGCTTAACGTTTCGGTTGCACCCTGTATGGGTATGCTAAACTGTATAACTTCGGGCGGAGAACAAGCTACGGTATCGCATGCCATAAATTCTATTTCGCCTGTTATGGCTTGGTTGTTTTTGGATAAAATTTCAATTTCTTGTGTAAATACTGGTTTGCCCTCAAGTGTAATTAAATAGCTACCTATAAGATCGTCGTACACCTTGTGTGGCTTGGGCTCAGTTACTGTACCTATTAGTTTTATGTTGGGGTTCTTGGTAAAGGTAATGTGTGTTTTTACACCTGCTCCTTCGGGTTGTTTTATGCTGTATATGTGCCAATATTTATCTATGCTGGCGGTAAATTTTAATGTGGCTCTATTGCCTGTGCTTTGCGCTGAACCATACGTCCATTTAACAGGCGATTTTATTTGTGCTTGTGTAGTTATTGCAAATAAAAAAAATGCAAGCGAGGTACTTAATAGGTGCTTTGTCATGGTGAGAGGTATTAAATTTTATTATGGTGCAAAATAAGCATTATTTGCATTGAAACTACGTAACTGTTGTTACACTAAGGCATATTAACTAGTGTAACAACAAATTAACCCTACATAGATAATGCCACAAAAGCACGAATAACAACCTATTCGTGCTTTTGTGGCATTATTTATACAAAACAATTTATTTTTTTTTGTTGTTGCGTATTTCCAATATTCTTTTGTTGAACTCCGCTATTTTACTAGGTTCTATTTTAAAAAAACTAACCGTTAAAGCTTCAACAGCTTGTACCACATCGGCTATTTTTTTTTCGCCAATTGGGGTTAGGCTTATTGTTTTTGCTCGGGTATCTACAGGGTGTTCCTTGCGTTGTATTAGCTTTTTGGTTTGTAGCTTATGCATTATTATAGACGTATTCATGGGCTTAACGTTAATATACTCGCAAATATTTACTTGTGTAACGTGTGCACTTTCGTTTTTTAACCATATTAAACTATTTAGTATGTTAAATTCGTTGTTGGTTAATCCGTTTTTTTTTAACTCTTCGTTAACGCTTTCTTGCCATAAGTCGCTTACTTGCGTAATTAGTGTAAATGTGGTTTCGTGTTGTTGTGTTTTTGTTTTCATTGGTTAGTTGTTGGTTTAGATGTACCCTGTATTTTGTAAGGCTTGACAGGGTGGTTAGTATTTGTTGGTTTGTATTATGTATGTTGTACTTTGTAAGGCTTGATGTGTGGGTTTAGAACCCACCCCTAGCCCCTCCTAGG
>JBEBIC010000141.1:0-7339 GCA_040080595.1 Bacteroidia bacterium
GTACTAATTTGTTGTTTTTTTTGATAAATTAAAGGTACATAATTTTTAATAACGCACAACACAATTAATCAATTATTATGCCTAATTAAATTTAACCTAAGTATGCACTACAATTGGTGTAACTTTTAATAACCAGTAGTAAATGATTGAAGCGCAGCTATACCTTCCTCTGGGCTTAATAATTCCATTTTTAATTGAGGAGAATTGTGCGTATCAATATCTTTAAATTTAGTATAATCAAAGTAGGCAAATTCGCCTGTAGAGGTTACCCCAAAAATTATGTTTTTAACTAATGCGTTGTATTTAATTAAACCATCATGATAATTTATAGCTGTATTATTTATTTTATCAACTACATATATATAGTTAATGTTTATTGGACTATTCATTTCATCAGTAAAAACAGGTTGTTTTAATGTTATTTCATTCATAATTTTAAATGGTCTATCGCTGTTCCATGTACCGAAACCATTTATTGTTAATGTATGTATTGATTTTAGAGCTAATTCAGGTGTTGGCTCCCAAACTAAATTGTTTTGCAAACCAACAACAGCTTTAGCTTGCGTAGCTCTTTCTTTTATCAAATCGTTAACTCTCTTTTGTTCTATAATATCATTTTCGAAGGCTATAATATCAAATTGTTTTTTTAGTTGTTCGTACGTTGTTTTTGATACTACTGGCACAGCCGCAATTTTTACAGTAGTATCGGCTTTTTGCAAGCCTATTACGTAAGTATCTTTATTACTTGAGGGTAGTAATATCATGTTGTCCCATTCAATGTTAAATAGCTTAGGATCAAACTTGGCTTGTGTTACTTCAAATTTTAAGTTGTTAAACGGTGCTAATTCGGGGAATTGTTTTTTATCAAACTTAACATCAAAATTATATTTTTTGGGATCTATAACCTTAGGTAATACAGGAGTTTCGGCTATATCATTATTACTAGTTTTATTTACTAGGGTAGATTTTGTAGTAAGTGTTTTGTTGTTTGATTTTGGCAATGTAGTTACTTTATCCAACCCCTTATATACCCAATTTTTGTTAATAGTATCTAAGGCATATACATTATACGTGTCTTTTGAATTAGATATTAAGCTTATAGCAATAGATTTACCTTCTTTTACATAAATAGGCACATCGTCGCAAAGTCCAATAATATCAATCATTCCAGCCGATTCGAAAATAGATTTTACTCCAGCCGAATCGTAGGTCATGGGTATGCCACTCAAAAATATATCAGTAGGATTGCGATATTCTCTGTATAAAATTTCTATTTCTTTATTTACGGCACTACCGTCTTTGTTTACAAACGACATAGGCTCTATTTTTATTTCGCTACCATTAACACCTACTTTTATTGCTCCGCCTGTTGTTGCATTTATTTTATAAAATGTATAGCCAATAGCTAACTTTGGCAATGGTGGTGCAATAAAGGGTTTGTTACTACTGCTGTCAATTGTAGTACTTACTACTTCCGTTGGTTTGTTGCTAGAGTTGCAACCAAATAATGCAATGGTGCTTATGCTTACTGCGAGTAATGTTGTGTATGTATTCATGGCAATTATTGGTTAGGGTTAATCTTTAGATAAGTTGGCTAGTTTATAAATTTCGGCTATGGTTGTTAGTTGCTTGTTGGTTGAGGTCAATTTTATAACTGCTTTACTGTTGTTTATTAAATTTAGTTTATTTAATTCATCGTAACTAATACACGCTAAGTTTCCATCAATTAGCTCAACTATTATACTTGTTTTTGCTGATGGTATTGGCAGTGTTAAGTTATTAGATGTTAATGAACCTGCTATGGTTACAAATGTTTTTTGTGCTTCGTTAATTACAAATACGGTATTAACGGCTAGCCCTTTGTTGTTAGTAGATTTAAATACTGGACGTATAAATATAGTTGTAGTGTCTTTGCTTCGCAATGTTCTACTACGACCTACTACATAGTTGCTTACTAGTAAACTTTTGTTTAAATACTTAGCAAGTGCTGGTGCGTTTGCCAATGCTAATTGTTCTTCAGCTATTACGTTGGTATAGTATGCAAGCCATTGTGGGCGAGTCATTTTCTTTTCTTCGGCACTCATTAGTGTTTTTAATTGCGCCCAAGCCTGATCTATTCTAGCATTAAATTGTTTGGTATAAATAATTTTATTTTTGTTGTTTTTAGTGTCAAATTTTTTAATGCGTTTGCCTAAGGCTTTACTGTAACGTGCGTTTTTCTTAATGTAATTTTTTTGACTCGTTTCAATACTTATACTTGTGTTATCTCTTACGTAGGCTGTAAATTTTTCAAAACCTTTTTTAGTTTTCAATTCTATTTCAAACTCTTTTAACAAATCATTATAATACAATCTAATATCCGTGTAGGTCTTTTTGCATAGATATTTTTTATAAAATTTCTTTTTAGATAAGTCGCCTTTATACACCCAATACATACCTGTATAAGTCATCAATTCGGGGTGTGTTAATGCTATATCGCTACTCTTAGGCAAATGAAACCATGTTTCTTTATTTGTGCCTGGTCTATCGTAATCTTTCCATATACGTAAAGAATTTCGGCTATTACCGTTCATATTTTTCCAACCATTACTATAGCTAGAATCTAAGTAACGTTGTTCCATTAAAAGGCTATCAAAATTATACCTTATATTTCTAAACAATGTTGGGTAAGTTAAGTAAGCATCAGATAATACTTTAAATTTTTTCTTTATTTCAAACGATCCGCTTTTAACGGTGTCACTTACTAATAAAGGGTTTTTAATAGCAGTGTTGGTTAATGTATCGTCGGTTAGCGTATCGTCTTCGTTGGGTTCTTCAATAAATATTATTTTGGTATTGGCTATTAGCGTGTCTAGTTTTTTCTTTTCGTCAGCATTCAACACATCGTCCATGTATAAGTTTTTTAATGGCGACGATTTAAGTTTTTCTACTTCCTCCAATTCATTTAGCAAAGGATTATTATTTATTTTAAGCGTATTAAGTTCCTTTAATTTAGCTAGTTCGGGCGTAAGCTCGGCAATTAAATTATTGCTTAAATTAAGGCTTGTTAATTTTTTAATACGTTTAATATCATCGGGTATAGCTATGATGTTGTTGTACGATAAGTTTACATTACTTAATAGCGGATAGTTTGCAATGGCACTAATTACGGCGTCTGCCTGTATGTTAGGCATATTAGTAATAGTTAAGGACGTTAGTTTTTTAAGCGTTTGCGCATTAGCTCCTATGTTTATGCTGGTGCAATTGTCAATAGTGAGTTCTTGCAAATTAGTGAGTTTGTACAAGTCGTCAAACACATTTTTAACATTTAATTGCTTGCAATTTACTAGTGCTAAATTAGTTATAGGTAGCTTGTAAAAATCTTTGGGTAAATCGCTTATGTTTAAATTACTTAACGTAAGTGCGCGTAAGTTTTTACACGAAGTTATTTGTTTTGTAAAATCGTTGAACAATTTATTACTTATGTTACAATTTAAAGCAACATCATATACTGTATCTTTAAGTATAGCATCAGTTACAAACTTAGCCACACTACTGCTTGTGTTTAATTGAATAGTTGTGGCCATTTGTGCATTTGTAAATGACACATAGCAAAAGCATTCAAAAATTATAATTAAAACAATTCGTTTAAGTAATAAATTCATATTTATGGGTATTTAAAATGCTGTCAATTAGTATCAAATATAACAAGGGTTTTGTATAAATAAAAACTATTATTTATGCAAAACGAACAGTCCCATATACTACGCACCAAAGCCCGCATGTAGCGGGCTTTGGTGCAGTATTAACGGTTAAATAAAACGGAATTATCTAGTAGTTATTTAATATTTGTTTTTTTCTTACAAGCAGTACTTATTTCAAACAAGCCTACCTTAATACCTACCGTACCCGATACGCCTTGTATAGCGTTAGTAGGAACTGCGCTAGATATATTGTTTTCTATACCAAAACGGTAATTAACACCCGCAAACGCTTTTACATACTTAAATAAATTAGCCTCTACATTAACACCTGGTTGTATTACAAAATAAGTAGTTCTGTCTGCATTGTAGCTACTTCCGTTACCGTTGCGGCGTGTGTGTGGTAGCGAATCGTTAGTGGCATCGTAAGTTCTGTTTTGACGATTGTTAAGTGTGCCTGCACTTACGCTACCCATACCTATTGTAAGCGGAAACGATACGTGTATAGGCGCATTGGGGTTAAGTATATACTCCAGTTTTAAACCTCCAAAATTACTTTGCATATACAACGGGAATACTGCTGTAGGCGAGTAATTGCGATCTAACGAGCGTTGTGTGGTTACACCCACGGCTAGTTTTTTGTTGAACAATGCCATTGCCGAAAATCCACCAAAGGATGTAAAGGCATTGCTTAATTGCCCATACTGCAACTCGGGCGCTATGTACACACCCACGGTTTTAATTTTTGGTAAATGTAGTAAGGTTCTAGTACTATCATTTTGTGCTGTTGTGTTTTGTGTTGCGAATAAATTTATACTCAACATCACTGCCATTGTTTTTTTCATGATTACTTTTTTTTAGTTTGGTTAAATTGAATTATTGCCTTGATATTTACCATTACGGTAGTAATAAATAAAAGGTGGGGTGGCCCAAAAAATAAATAAATTTAATTACTCGCCCCACCCTTTTTATATTTGTTGCGTAATAGGGTATAGATATATAAATGAAACAAGGTGTTTTTTAATAAAAAGTCCGATTTTAATCCACACGATTTAAATAGTGTGATAGCCGCCTGTGCTAATGAAAACAGTCATGCCCAAAAATGCTTAATACAGCTATTTATGGGCTACACCAAGACTATAGCCATACGTTACGCTGCCAATACCGAAGAAACAGAAGAGATAATAAACGATGCTTTTTTGAAAGTATTTAACAACATAAAAAAATACGATTACAGCCAACCGTTTAAAGCATGGTTGCGTACTATAGTAGTAAATACTGCAATAGATTATTACCGAAAAAACAAAAAATACGCACAACAAGTAACCATAGACGAAATAGATATGCCTACTATGGACGTAGATATTATAAGTAAACTATCGGCAAACGAAATATTAAAACTCGTGCAGGCCTTATCGCCAGCGTATCGTATGGTGTTTAGCTTATACGTAATAGAAGGTTACAACCACCGAGAGATAGCGGAAATGCTAGGAATAAAAGAGGGTACATCAAAATCGAACTTGCAAGACGCACGCAAAAAACTGCAAGCTATGATACTAAGCAACTACCCGCATTTGTATATGATATATTCATTAAAAAATAATAAGATAAATGAAAACTGAAAATTTTGACGATGCTTTTCGTGAAAAGATGGAGGGCATTAATACCGAAAATTATACGCACGCCGATGTGGAGCGTGTGTATGATTATGTAAGTAGTAAGCGAAAAGAAAGCCGTAACAAAAAATTGGTATGGTGGTCGGTAGCGGCTGTTAATATTGGTGTTATAGCACTATTAATAGGTTGGAATGTAAATCAAACGCAACAAAAAAACAAACTTACAGCAACCATTACTACATTAAATAACGAAATTACTACTCTTAAAAACACTGCCCAATACACCACACATGATACTGTATTTATTGCGCAAAATGCTATGCAAGCATCAATTAACAATAGCATTAAAACAAATAGTGCAGCTAACTATGACAATACACTTACTCCATCAAACCCAGTAATAGCAAATAGTACACCCCAACAATTTTATAACAATACTACCATTATACCGCAAAATAATAGTGTACTACATAGCAATATAGCTACTACAACTAATCACACCTCTCCTACTAAAAACAATGCCTCAACAGTAATAACTACCCCTACATTAATTACAACTAATACAAGCAATAATACTACACCACAACACGCTAACGAAAATAATAGTATAACTAATAACACTGTTAATAACGAAGTTGCACAAGCTATTATTATCCCTATAACTCTTGTTAATACAGTAGATACAGCCGTTACAATACAAGATAGCGCAAGGATAGAAAACGAATTGCACAACATAACTACACCAGCACAAACTAATGTAGTAGCTACGCAAACCGTAACGCAAAAAGAAAATAATACCATTGATAAAATAGAGTTAGAAAAACTGAAACGGTGTACTAATTTTACCTATCAATTAGGTATAGGTGCTGATGCTGCACCGCACCAAAAAGCAATAAGCGCACTTGCACGTATGCAGTTTAATAGCAAGTGGGCTGCGGTAGTTGGCTATAGAACGTTAGTATTAAAAAACGAAAAATTTAGAGACGAAAAAGATTTTCGTAACAATAAAAATAAAGATTTTCACACCAACTATCCTAAGCAAATGCCCGATACTTCGTTTGCATCAAACATTGCTATACAAAACCGAATAGCACAAATAAGCCTTGCAGGTAATTATACATTAGGCTTGCGCAACCAGTATTCGTTAGTATTTGGCGTAGGTACTCACTTAGATGTATTGGGTAACACGCACATCAAATACAACAATCAACCTCCTACTAATATGCCTAACAATAAAGAAATAGTAAATAAAGTAAAAGAAAAAACTCCTGTAACCGTACTCAATAATGCGTTTGCAACTATAGGCATACAAAAAGAATGGAAACATATTGCGCTACAATTAAGCCCACTTATTACTACGCAAATAACCCAAGTAAACTACAAAAAAGAACCTATACAATTAGGCGCTGATGTAAAACTGTATTATACTTTTTAACTTATCTTTGTACCAAATAAACACGCCATAAACATGAAAACAAACCTAATTTTAGTTGCTGCAATTACATTAACTGCTGCAATGAGTTGTAAAAAAACAACCACCTACGACTGTACAAGTGTAACACCTACTTACACCACCGACATTAAACCCATAATGGACGCAAACTGCGCTACGAGCGGTTGCCACAATGCAACGGCTAAAGCTAAAGGCAAAGATTATAGTACGTATGCCTCTACCAAATCGTTAGCGAGCGAAAGTGCTTTTATGGGTTCAATGGAACATAAATCGGGCTATGACGCTATGCCTAAAAACGCATCAAAACTAAGCGATGCTAACTTGCAAAAAATATACTGCTGGATACAAAGTGGCACACCACAATAAGTATGTAATAATTACGAATTACGTTTTAAAACCAATCGTGGTGTAATAGACATTTCTGGTGTTTTTTTAGATACGTTTAGTTCAAGTGGACATTTCTGGTGGTGTTTATTTTATATAAGTGCTTAATAAATTCAGTTCTTGTTTATCTTTGTTTTATCAAGTAAAACGGCTTTAGGTTCTGCTGGAGAGCAACCTAATTAGGGATAGCTTGATACCATTCAAAT
>JBEBIC010000431.1:0-1533 GCA_040080595.1 Bacteroidia bacterium
TCTTCAAACGCCGCTAATAGCAAGCCTTTGGCGTCTTCGGGTGTACTTGGATATACAACCTTTAAACCTGGTGTATGTGTAAACCATGCCTCGTTACTTTGCGAGTGAAACGGCCCTGCGCCTACGCCTGCACCTGTTGGCATACGCACTACCACATCGGCATTTTGCGCCCAACGGTAATGTGCCTTGGCAAGGTTGTTTATTATTTGATTAAAACCACAGGTAACAAAATCGGCAAATTGCATTTCTACCATTGCTTTATGCCCCATAATACTCAAGCCCAAACTTGTGCCTATAATAGCACTTTCGCATAGCGGAGTGTTACGTACACGTGCCTTTCCGTATTTTTCGAGCAAGCCTTCGGTTATTTTAAATACACCTCCATACTCTGCTATATCTTGTCCCATCAATACCAAATTATCGTGCTTGCTCATGGCCATATTCATACCTTCGGCAAGTGCATCTACTAGGCGTTTGTTTTCTACTACGGCACGGTTACTTGGCTTGTCTTCTTGTGTGTAAGGCGCATATACGTCGGCTATTTCGTTGGCCGAATTAGGTACTATGTTAGGCAAGCCAAATGCGTAGTCTAAGCCTGCGTCTATTTCTTTTTTAATGTCGGCTTTTAATTCTTCGTTAAGGGTTTCGGTTAATATGCCGTTGTCTTTTAAATAATTTTCAAAATTAGCTAATGGGTCTTTTTTGCCCCATTCTTCAATTAATTCTTTAGGTACATACTTAGTACCGCTGGCTTCTTCGTGCCCACGCATACGAAAGGTCATACATTCCAACAACACAGGGCGTGGCTTCTTGCGCATACTCTCCGTAAGGTTGCGCACCATATCGTACACATCTATTATGTTGTTGCCATCTACTTGATACGCTTCCATTCCGTAACCAATGCCTTTGTCTATAAACTGGCGACAACGAAACTGCTCATCGCTTGGGGTACTTAGTCCGTAGCCATTGTTTTCTACTATAAATAATACAGGTAAATCCCACACGGCAGCTACGTTAAGGCTTTCGTGAAAATCGCCTTGGCTCGTTCCGCCATCGCCATTAAATACTGCGGTAACTTTATTGTTTTTTTGTAATAAATTGGCTAATGCAATACCGTCGGCAACACCGTTTTGTGGGCCTAAATGCGATATCATTCCTACTATGTGATGTGGCTTTGAGCCAAAGTGAAACGAGCGTTCGCGCCCTTTGCTAAAGCCTTCGTACTTGCCCTGAAACTGTGCAAACAATTGCCCTAATTCCATATTACGACACGTAAACACAGCCAAATTGCGGTGCATAGGCAATATGTAATCGTCGTTATTGAGGGCTAATGTTAAGCCTACTGATATAGCCTCTTGACCAATACCGCTAAACCACTTGCTAACTCTACCTTGGCGAAGGAGTATGAGCATTTTATCTTCAATCATACGTGGTTTTAATAAACCTTTGTATAAGTGCATAAGTATGTCGTTGCTGTATTGTCGGCGGTCGTATTTCATGGTATAGAATAGTTTTTTATCTGTCTCTTATACA
>JBEBIC010000432.1:0-1532 GCA_040080595.1 Bacteroidia bacterium
CATTTCAAAATTAAATACTGTCCCCCAGGCTACCACAATCGTCCCACTTGTGACACATAATTAAAATCATAAAATTTACTAAATAAATTGAGCCGAAAAAATACAATTTTATAAATGGTTAAAACCATTGTGAAATTTAACTATAAAACACCAGATAGCCCACGGTTTAAACCGTGGGCTATGAATAAGCAACAAATAACAGTAACCGTTTTAACGGTTTAAATACAAATTAAAACAACAGAACAAACAATGTTTCCACTTACCCAATATACAACTCAAATACAACAACTGTGCGCAACGCATAGTGTAAAATCGTTGTATGCTTTTGGGTCGGTACTTACTGATAAATTTAACAACGAAAGTGATATTGATTTAATTGTTGATTTTTCTAAAATAAAAGTAGAGGATTACGCTGATAATTATTTTGATTTAAAATTTCAACTACAACATATTTTACAACGTCCTATTGATTTATTAGAGCATCAAGCCATTAAAAACCCGTATTTTATACATGCCATTAATCAACAAAAACAAGTACTCTATACTCAAATCTAATATCTAAATATCTATTATCAAAAATCAAAAACATGAACTTTAATTACACCGAAAATCAAAAAATGGTAGCCGATATGGCTGCAAAATTTGCTGAGCAACACATTAAACCCAAAATGATGGATTGGGACGAAAGCCAAGAGTTTCCTCGTGAGGTATTTACCAAAATGGGCGAACTAGGGCTTATGGGCGTACTTGTGCCACAAGAGTACGGCGGTAGCGGCTTTGGCTATATGGAATACGTAGTAGCTATTGAAGAAATAGCTAAAGTATGCGGTTCTATTGGTTTGAGTATGGCTGCGCACAACTCGTTGTGTACTGGGCATATTATGTATTTTGGTACGGAGGAACAAAAGAAAAAATATTTATCCAAACTAGCTACAGGCGAGTGGATAGGCGCTTGGGGCTTAACCGAAGCCAACACAGGTAGCGATGCCTTGCGTATGCAAGTTACTGCCGTACAAGATGGCGACGACTACATACTTAACGGTGCCAAAAACTGGATAACACACGGTATTACTGGCGATGTAGCAGTAGTATTGGCGCGTACAGGCAATTTATTAGACTCACGTGGTATTACTGCTTTTGTGGTAGAACGTGGTACTAAAGGCTTTAGCGGTGGCAAAAAAGAAAACAAATTGGGTATGCGTGCAAGCGAAACTGCTGAAATGATTTTTGATAACTGCCGCATACACAAGTCGCAAGTATTGGGTAATGTAGGCGATGGCTTTATACAAGCCATGAAAGTATTGGAAGGCGGACGTATATCTATAGCCTCATTATCATTAGGTATTGCTAAAGGTGCATTTAACGCTGCCGTAAAATATAGTAAAGAACGTGAGCAATTTGGCAAACCTATTGCGCAATTTCAAGCTATTGCGTTTAAGTTAGCCGATATGGCAACTAAAATAGAAGCTGCCGAATTACTTATATACCAAGCTGCCGATTTAAAAAACAATCATAAGCCATTAAATAAAGAA
>JBEBIC010000433.1:0-1532 GCA_040080595.1 Bacteroidia bacterium
GGGTATTAACTAACCCTATTTCATTTACAATTGGTTGTGAGGTTACTTTTTTCTTTTTCATGAGGTTTTAATTTTTAATTAATCAAGTATAATCACTAATAATTAAGCACGCACCCCAACCATTTTTCTAACTCTTGTACAGGTTATTGCTTTTACTTAATTCAATTAGTGCTTGGATCTTTGTGGGTAGAAAGAAATGCTAATATTTTTACCATCTGTTTTTTTCGTCTACTATAAAATGTAACATATATGCAAAGCCCTTTATTGGTAAGCATCTTACATCGCTATAGCGTATTTGGTAAAATGGATTTAGCTTCAATTAGTTGTAAGCAGCTTGTATTTTAAGCACTAAATTTTTAGCGGCTTGTTTATTTTTACTTTTTATATATGCCACTTCAGCCGAAATTTCATTTTTAACATTCGGAGCATTTACAACCCTAAAGTCTATGCTCTTCCCTTATTTGTTGTAATGTTTCGTCGGCTAAAGTATATTCGTGTTCTTTGGTGCTTTTCTTACGTTGCAACACAAGGTCTTTGTGGGCTTGCGGTATATCGTAAACATCGTGCACCGCTTTGCTTACTTGCTTATCTTCTTTTACAATAACATCGGGCATGCTCTTAAATAAGTTAAGCATGGTTATGTATAAACTATCGGGTAAAGTAATAGATAAATGTTTCATGACTAAGGTTATATTATCAAAATTAACGTGTGTGTGTTGCTCTAATTGAGCTTAAACAAATATACAACTAAAATTTATTGTTTAGCCGTTATTGCAGCGTAGTTGCAACAAGTAAACCCATTTTCTTATTAATAATTAAGTACATTCCCCAATCATTTTTCTAACTCTTGTACGGCTGTAGCTTCTACTTAATTCAATTAGTACTTGTGTCTTGTTTGGTGTTGATGAGTGCGCATATAGTTGCTGTATTGTTGTTTTCGTTAATTTGGAGGTAATAGACAAAAAGTAGGCTAGAAATTCCTGTATCGCTTGATATACTTAGCGTTGAAGAAATCAAAAGCTATGAATAAAAAAACTGCTTATATTTCAAAAATAAAATTGTCTCGAAAGATGGGTTTTACAATAAAAAACAACGTTATAAATGTGCGTTTGTTGTGAGAAACGATTTGTAGGTGGACAACGCTTAAACAGCCTTGTTCTTTGGCAAGAATATAATGAGGGTAAGCAAACATACAAGCAGCTTTCGGTAAAATACAATTGCTCTACAAAAACTATTTAGCGCAAAATAGATAGCATTAAAACTTATAGAGAAACTACGTTTCCGAGTGTTGCTAACGTGTTAATGGATACCATTTATTTTAGTGGAAAATTTAGCGTAACGCTTACTGAGCCTGCCGAACTATGGTATTTAAGGATAGTATTACAAGTACTGTTTTATAAGCAATATGTTAAGTCGGAAACAAATCAGTTGGTGAATTCAAATAATAAAAATTAGATGTAAAAAATATAACTTTCAAGTGTAAAAAAAAAGGCAATTAAAAACCCCCTCAATCAAATAAATGAATGAGGGGG
>JBEBIC010000434.1:0-1514 GCA_040080595.1 Bacteroidia bacterium
CGGCAGAGGTGGTTTATTAAATAATCCAGCTTTACCATTTATAGGTTGGGGTAATTTTAGTTCGGGAGGAAGTAATTGGGGTGGAGGCAATTTTGGCGGAGGAGGCAGCAGCGGAGGCTTTGGAGGCTTTGGTGGTGGTAGTTTTGGTGGTGGAGGTGCTGGAGGCGATTGGTAACGTTAGTGTCAATTACGAATTAAAAATTACGTTTTAAATCAAACCTTTTTACTGCAAAAAAGTGCAGTAAATAATTATAGTACTTATTTAACTATTAAAAATAATGAACAACTTTCAACAGCGTGCTATTACAGGTTTTTTCTTTGTATTGGTGGTAGTAAGCGCTATTTTATTTAGCAAATTATCGTTCTCCATTTTGTTTGGAGTTATTACACTATTGGGCGTAAGAGAATTTTATACACTTACGCAACACATGAATTTAAAAGCGCAAAATTTTATGGGAGTACTTGCAAGCCTTGTTTTATATGGTGTTGTAGGGCTTCAAACCCAAAACGTACTTTCTGCCAAATGGTTATTTTTATTACTCCCTATCGTATTCGGGATATTTATTTTGGAGTTATATCGCAAGCATCAATATCCATTTGCTAACATAGCCATTACCTTGTTGGGTGTGGTATATGTGGCATTACCATTTGCATTGTTACAACTAATAGTATTACCCAATGCCTTGCTATTTGTACCTACCAACTTGTTAGGATTCTTTTTTATACTTTGGGCTAATGATACAGGCGCATATTTGGTAGGGCGTAAATTTGGCAAAACAAAATTATTCGAGCGCATTTCTCCCAACAAAACTTGGGAGGGTACACTTGGCGGAGTAGTACTTGCGCTTTGCGTTGCGGGTATTCAGGCACACTATTTTACACACCTTACATGTACTAATTGGTTGATAATAGCAATGATAATAAGCATTACAGGTTCATTGGGCGATTTGGTAGAGTCGCTCCTAAAACGTAGTATTGATGTAAAAGACTCAGGAACATTATTACCAGGACATGGAGGGATATTAGACCGATTCGATGGATTATTAATAGCCCTACCCTTTGTATATACGTATTTGGTGTTATTTGTTTACGAGTAATAACAAGCAATGATAAGGCTACGTAAAATAATACAAGCTGTGAAATTTGAAAAACAAATAGTATATTTGAATTAAGTTAATGCTTAATAAGTATAGCTTGTAAGATTTAAATTATAAAAACACACTACTCATAATGAACTAAACAACAACTAAAGTTAAAAAATATAGCGTAAGCTAAATGATTATCCTGTAAGCTGAAAACTCGAAAATTTCAAACTCACGCAGGAGAACAAAAGCAAACGTCTCACGTATAATGCGTGGGCGTTGCTTTTAATTTGTGTGTACGGATTTCGAGTTCCTCAGCTACAAATATAAAAGCAACGTTCCCACGCTATTTTTTAATTGTAAATGCACCATAAACCAAATAAGCAATTTGTGTAGGCTTAACAAGTGGAAATTTTAAAGAAATATATAAAC
>JBEBIC010000142.1:0-7217 GCA_040080595.1 Bacteroidia bacterium
ATATATAAAAGTGTAAATTACTTTTTAAATCCTACTAATACTGCTACACAGCCTTGCTCCACAATACCTGTTTTGGCTTCGGCTTTAGGCACGTTTACTTCTATGTATAGTTGTTGGGTAGCTTTTACGTTAAAGTCAAAATTATTTTGTTTTGCGGTTTCACTACTAAACACTTCTTTGTGGTTGCTATCAAATACTTTGTAAGCTACTGCGCCTAACAACTCTTGCGAGCAAGTAAATATGCGATACTCCTGTCCTGCATAAAAAGTCATCATTAACTCGGCATTTTCGCCTGGTGCTAACGATGTACTGTTTAATTGACCATTGTGTATGTATGGTTTTAAAGCAGGTACACATTTACCTTTAGTAAAATTATTGCATTGTGCGTTAGCTTGGGTAGTTACTACTAATGCTATTAGTGTAAATAGTGTGGTAATTATTGTTTTCATCTTTAGTTGTTTTTTTGCTAATTATTTAGTTATTGAAGTTCTTATTTCGGCAACTTTATCAGCAATTTTTTTTAATTGCTCTTCGTTTAACGTATTTGCTTTAGCATCGCTACCCAATGTAGTTGTTTTAGTTTTAGGATCAACAGATACTGTAGTTTCGCCTGATGCTAATTCAATGGTTGCAAATATTGCTTTTAGCTCATTAAGTTGTGCTGTTAAATCTTTAATAGATTCGTGCTGTTGGTAAGCGCTTAATAACCCCAATAAGTTATCTAACGATAATTTTTGCTCAGCTATACGTCCTAACAATACATCATTTTTAGGTGCTACAAAAGCCATTTTACTTGCTAAATATAAACCTTCTATCCAACCGCCAGAGATAATTAAGGCAGAGATATTCTGACGCTCATTTTCGTTCAAAAACGCATCAGTTTCAAGGTACGAATCGCTAATTATATTCATTAACGAATCTTTATTATTCATATTGGTTTGAATACGTTCTACCACATCTTTGTTAAATGCTGATGATATACCCAATGCGTCTGACAATTTTTGCGCAGCTTTTAAGTATTGCATTGTTTCTTGTGTTTGGTCAAAAACACTGGTATAGCTTAAATCGGCACCATATACACCTAAGTTTAATGCACGAGAATCGTTAGTGTTATAATGATCAACTGCTTTTAAGTCGTGTAAGTTTGCTTTGTCAAATTTAGAACCCGATTTTTGTAATAAGCTAGATAATTCCATAGGCGAAGGTAAGCTATAAAAAACCTTGCGTGCCTCGCTATTCATAGCGTTTTGGGCTGTTGTGTCTTTTTCGTCGGTAGTAGTTTCTGTACTGGTGTTTTTGCATGCTGTTAGCGTTACGGCTACAGTAGCTACTGATAATGTGATAAGTTTTAAATGCTTCATTACTGTTTTTATGTATTTGTGTATGTGTTTTTAATATTTCAAATATAGCTTTTATTGTTTTACAACGTACAAATCTACACTTTTTAGCTTATTTTTTATTAACAGGTTATTACTATTTTATTTTACGAATAACCACAAGTGCCAACAAGCTAAAACTAATGGCTATATAGCCCAGTATTTCGTAGTGTTGGAAACTTCCGTTATCAGTACGCACCATTATACTTCCGCCTATTAATGTGGCTATGCCTGATGATGTTTGTTGCACAAATGAATTAAAACTCATAAAACTACCACGTGTGGCAGGGTCTATGCTTTTGCTCACTAACGACTGTGCAGGTATCATACGTGCACCCGAACACAAAAACAATAATGAGGTTACTACCAATGCTTGCCACATAGGCACTTTGCCTAAGTGGGTAAGTGCAAACAATACCATTACAGATACCGTTATTGCTACATAAAATACTTTTATACTTCCAAACTTATCGCTAAAATAACCCACCAATGGCGATGCTAATATACTAAATGCGCCACCTGTTAGGTAAATAATAGGCAACTGCCCCTCTGTAAACCCTACGTTTCCTACTAAATACGGGCTTATAAATGGTATAATGATGAACCAACCCAACATTAAACATGCACCCAATACTAGCGAATATATTTTGGCGGTGGAGTTAAATACATTTTGCAAAGGTTGTTTAAAATTAAAGGGTTGCAAATTGGCCAAATGCCCATTAATAGGTGGTATAAAATTTAATGCTAAAGGTATAACCAACAATCCCAACGAACCAACTACTAAAAACGGTGTGTGCCAATCGAACCATTGTGCTAACTGCAAACCTACAGGAATACCCACAATGGAAGCCAACGAAAATGCCGACATAACTATGCCCATACTCGCACCACGTTTTTCGGGCGGAATAGTATCGCTAATTATAGATAAAATAAGTGCTGATGACATACCTCCAAACAAGCCCGCAACAATACGAGATATAATTAATGCCTCGTACGTATTAGCCATAGCACAACTAAATGTACCCAATACAAAACCCATGTAGTTAAACACCAATGCACGGCGACGGTCCAACCTATCTATAATAAATACACCAGCCAAAGCACTTATGCCTGCTGCAATATTAAACGAGGAAACTAAAAAAGAAAATTGTTGTGGGTTAATACTCAACACACGCATTAATTGCGGGCTTAGTGGCATTATAATCATAAAATCCATAACGTGAGTAAACTGCACTAAGGCAAGTGTAAACAGTATGGTAAGTTCGGCACGGGTTAATTTCATAGGGAAATAGATGGGTTTGGTAAAATGTTAGTGAGTAGTAAAATGCTGAATTTCGTGCTGTAAATTTATGTACGGATACTGTTGTATTGTCTGCTCGCACAAGTGCAAATGAGCAGTATTAAACGCCTTACTAGATAATGCTTGCGGGTGCAATGTACGGTGCTTTGCGGCTTTTACAATGCGTTGCACTACATCAAATAATTGCGCATCGTGTTTGGATAACAATTGCGTAATAAATACTTGCCATACATAATCAATAGCCTCTGTGCTTGGGTGTACTTTATCAGTTGCAAAGTAGCGGTAGTCCCTCAGGTCGTCTATTACTAACTCGTAGGCGGGAAAATAAAATACGTTTTCGTTGCACTGTATTAATGTGTGTGTTGCGCTTATAAGTTGTGCTTTGCTGTTGTTGTTTTCAATAATACCATCTCTCACATAGCGCACTGGGCTTACGGTTAGGAGTAGTTGCAAGGTTGGGTTTATAGTTTGTAACTGTTGTATTAATTGGGTGTAAACTACCTCTATTTGCGCAGCGGTACAAAATTCTTTACTAAACAATGCTTGAGGTTGCTTGTGGCAATTGCTTACCATTGCCCCATCATTAGCACGAGTATAATAATACGCCGAACCCCATGTAAGTATTAGGTAATGAGCGTTTTTTAACTGTGCTATTAAGTTGTGTTGTATGTTGTTTAATTTGGTTATTAATTCTTCTTTACTTGTTGCATATACGCTACTATGCGCTTGATAGCTAAAGTACAGCCCATCGGTGTATAGTATATCGTTTTCATTTAACGGTATATTATGTATAGCCGCATTAAGCTGTTGCGCTAATACCAAGGGGTTAAACACTATACCATACGGATTAACTACGGCATTAAACTTATGCTCCACGAGGCGTTCGCCCATATTTTCGGCAAAGCACGAGCCTATACATAATAAGGCATCGGTATATGAAAAACCACATACACCATTGTTTTTATGGTAGTATGCGGCTACATCAAGCGTAAGTTTTTGCTTAAACATTGTGTTTGTAGTCTTTTACAATATCTACAAATAGTTTAGCTTTTTCTTTATCAATATCGGGGTATAAACCATGCCCTAAGTTAGCTATATAACGCTTGCTACCAAAGGCTTGTAACATTTGATGGGTATGATGAATTATTGTTTTTTCGTCGCCGTATAATGCGCAAGGGTCAAGGTTGCCTTGTAGGGTTTTGTGTGGCAATAAATCGCGTACACGTTGTGGGTGCATAGTCCAATCTAGCCCTACTACATCGCACTTTATGTGTTGCAATTGTGCAGGTAAATAATGTGCGTCTTTGGCAAATACAGTTATGGGTACTTCAGTTATTGCTTCACATATTTTATCGATGTAAGGCAATGCAAATTCAAAATACATAGGGCCACTTAATGCGCCTGCCCAAGAGTCAAAAAGCTGAACAATATCAGCCCCTGCGGCTATTTGTGCTTTTAGGTACTGTATGGTTGATGTTGTTATTTTTTCCAACAAAGCGTGTGCTACCAATGGTTGCGTATATAAAAAACCTTTGGCTTTGCTAAATGTTTTACTACCACTTCCCTCTACCATATAGGCAAGTATTGTCCATGGAGCACCTGCAAAACCTATTAAAGGCACACTACCGTCCAATTCTTTTTTCACTAATCGTATAGCATCGGTTACGTAGCTTAGTTCGTTTTCGGTAGCTATGTGTAGTTTATTTACATCGGCCATAGTAGCTACAGTGCTTGGAAACAAAGGGCCACGGGATTCTACCATTTCGTAAGGTAAACCCATAGCTTCGGGTATTACCAATATATCACTAAAAATAATAGCAGCATCAACACCTAATATAGTTACGGGTTGTATAGTTACTTCCGCGGCTAATTCGGGGTTTTTCACAAACTCTACAAAGTTTTTGGCTTTGGCACGCACAGCACGATATTCGGGCAATATGCGCCCTGCTTGGCGCATCATCCATACAGGAGTTCTTTCGGTAGCTTCGCCTCTAGCGGCACGTAAGAGTATATCGTTTTTTATCATAGTGCAAATGTAAAAACTATGTGCGGAGTATTGTCATAGTAGTTTAAAATTTTAACAGGATAACAGTAAAATTATGCTTTTGAGAATTTTAGTATTAAATTTCGTACTCCACATACATAGATTTACATTTTTAAACTTACTTGTCAAACATTTTTTCTGCTTTTCGTTTTTCCTTTATATTCTTTGTATTCAAATCTTTGATTGTTCTTTGAACTCAATGTATTTTCCAACACACTAAAATGTCTGGATAATTGTCTTCGTATAGATTGAGAGGCCATTCCTTGTTTTTCTTCCTTATTGCTATTCAGATAAAACTCTTTTGAAGCGTTAAAAGCATAAGTCAAGAAATTTCTTAGTCCAAGGTGTGAATAGCGTTCAAAGATTTGTTTCTTATATATTTTATCATCTTTTCCATTTGGACTGTATGCCATTACAACTGTCTTAATGATTCGCCCAGTCATTTTTCTAAAGTATCTTGATAAACTACTTGAACGAATAAAAATGTTTTGTCCATTGTATTCAAAACCCAAATATTGAAGAGATTTGTAAAATAGTTTTTCATTATTTGAATTAGTTAATTTAATTCCAGTTTTAATTTCCTTTTTCTTATTAAACGCTCTAATCTGTCCTTTTGAGTTAGGGCGAAATTCTGTCAGTTCAACTTTTTTGTCTTGTATTTCTAAATTATATTCTTCATCAATTTTTTTAATGATTTCTTTTTGCAAACTCTCGGCTTTATCACTATCACAAACAATTAAAATATCATCACAATATCTACGGTAAAAAAAACCTTCATTTTTGACTTTTTCGTTCAAGTCTTTATCAAAGTCTATTAAGTAAATATTAGAAAGTAAAGCACTCATTCCCGAACCTTGAGGAATTCCGAACTTTCGTCCAGTAT
Source organism: Bacteroidia bacterium (assembly GCA_040080595.1). Taxonomy (GTDB): domain Bacteria; phylum Bacteroidota; class Bacteroidia; order UBA4408; family UBA4408; genus JACMRI01. Next base: position 5,604 of record JBEBIC010000142.1, read on the forward strand.
CTTTATGGGGTTTGTCATTAGTTACGATTAGTCTATCGTCTCTTAGTCTCTGAAACTTTTCGTAATCTTTATTTCCTGGAACAAGTTCTATAAGAGTATTGGGTTGTTTATTTTCTTTTTTGAGTTCATTAAGGTCAACATTGTATTTTTTTAGAATACTATTTTTACTTACATAACTGTATTCTGTCAATGCTTTATATAGTTTAAACTGGTCTTGTGGTAATTTATCGCCAACAACTTTTGTCCACTTTTCTTTTAAAATTGCATGGTCAATGTGGTCAAAATAACCTTTAATATCTAAAGCGATTGCAGAACAATTTCCTCTGATTTTGATTTCATCAAAAACTTCTTTAGCAAATTGTATATTACATTTCCCGTCTAAATTTGAGCGATAAGCAAGAGGGCAATCGTTGAAGCCTTCCTTTTCAATATACTCTTCATATTTTTTGGTTAAAGCATACGCATAGAACCCAAAAATTAAACCGTCAATGTGTGAAGCAAAACAAATAGGACGGATTTTAGTTTCTAAATCGTAATGACCTTCTGCTTGTTGGTATTTGTAACGTGGTGTTTTGAGTAGAATTTTTAAAAATGGACTGAATGCCCACCATTCATCACGCTTATGTTTTTGGTTGTACTGTCGTAATCCGCTTTTAAGTATCTTTTTTATCTCATCTTTTCGTTCAGGAAACCAAAATCTATTATCAAAGTGTGTGTAGCCTTTCTTTAAGTACTTATTAGAGTCTTTACCTGATTTATTTTTGGTTATTTTGTAGTTGGAATCTTCTTGTTCAGACCAACCTTTCCAGTATTCTTCAAATTTTTCTTCTGTAAACATAGATACTTTTTTAATAGGACACTGTCCAGTGAGCAATACCAGTTTTAACCCAACTGGACAGTGTGCATTTTTTTTCAAATGCGTTAGCTGAAAGTCTGCCTCCAACTTTCTGAGGATTTACACCTCATAAGCTTTTTATCCACACTTAGCCAAATCAAGCCGATTAAATCGGAATGTGGCACTTCAGATTGCAACCTTTGCACAACCTTTTCAGGATTACCGACAAGAGTACTGGCTCTTGCTTTAGTTTTTTCCCTGAAACCTTGAAACATATAGTTTCTCGGGCATTTCCAGTTTTACACTAGAGAGGACTGATTTTAACATCAAGAAGATGAATTACTTTAATATATTGATACTCAACTTTATAAGCTTACTACTTTACGTAGGTGGTGCTTATTCAGGTAACACTTTGTCAGAAACTCTTGCCTTGGTGGCAGGAATGGTACAAAGTTTGATAAATATTATTAACTTAAACATTTCACCATCGGTCTATTTCAACCTTTGCGGTTACTACATATCATTAACTGTGCCAAGTGTTTTTTTATAACAATTTGTCATAAAATTGTTTTTTTAATGTCATTTATCATCTTTGATATCCCAGTTCTCGCAAGTGTTCTATAGCTTATTATTAAATTGGAGGGCTCTCGCAAGTGTTAAGCTGGTTACTGAGCGCAGCGGAAGTATCAGCTTAACACCACAAGTGTTCGAAACCATTGACAATTGAATGTTAGCAAGGGTTTGATTGCTCTTTACATAACTTGAGTTTCGTTTGTATT
>JBEBIC010000435.1:0-1504 GCA_040080595.1 Bacteroidia bacterium
GCGTTTTATGCGTATATGGTGTTGGGGTACGATTATGATTCGTTTAGTATGAATGGAGGTTTGCCTTATTTTCAAAAAGCGCAAAACGTAGTAAACACTGCTGCTAACAGTGGTGCTAAAGGTTGGAAGGCTGTAGATGATACCAAAAATAGGTATTGGTTGGTAGAAAACATGCTTAATACCGCCTACAAACCAATGCACGAGGCAAATTACAAATACCACATAAAAGGAATAGATATATTGCAAAATAACCCCGAACAAGCACGCAAAAATATGACATCGGCAATAGAATTGTATAGAGATGTGGCTAAAAACTTTCCTACATTGTTTGCAATGCAACAATTTTTTATAGCCAAACGCTCCGAAATTATAAACGTATATACACAAGCAACCGACGACGAAAAAACCAAAATAATGGAACTTCTTGGTGCTTGCGACCCTGCTAATGGTAATAAATACCAAGTAATATTAAATAAATAAAATTGTTAGTTTGTTTTGCAATTACATTAAATTAGTTACAAAATAATACCCTACTTTTGTACCAACACAAAACCATAAGACACTATATTATTTAGATGAAAAATATATTTATTGACGCTACTGCACTAACACCTCAAATAGTACTAAACTCAAGTACTGGCGAGTTTTCTGTTGTAGGAAAATCATACCCTGAAGATGGTCTTGTTTTTTATAAATTTATGTTAGATTACGTTGATGAATTGATACACACTAATATAGAAACATTTACCCTAAAATTTGATTTAGAGTATGCCAACACCTCATCAGCAAAATCGTTTATATCCATCATATACAAAATGCAACAATTACCCAATGCAAAAGTAATATGGATACACGAAAAAGACGACGACCAAATACTAGAACTAGGTACTGACATTGCCGAATTAGTAAGCGTACCGTTTGAATTTAAAATAAAAAAAACACGCTAGAATTAATTACGAATTAAAAATTACGAATTACGTTTAAACCTACTTGAAAATAAAGAATACCCATAATATAAAGTAAAATTAACCTCAATAAAAAAAACATATCATGTATCCAGCAGAAATAGTATTACCAATGAAAGCCGAACTTACACAAGCAGGCTTTGAAGATTTAACAACACCCGAACAAGTAGATGCAGCCATAAATACCCAAGGTACTGTGCTTGTAGTAGTAAATTCGGTATGTGGTTGTGCAGCAGGTGCAGCACGCCCTGGTGTAAAGGCAAGCCTTGACAATGCCAAAACACCAACCAAACTTACTACAGTATTTGCAGGGTTTGATAGCGATGCTGTAGCGCAAGCACGTAAGCATTTTGCGCCGTTTCCACCATCATCACCATGTGTGGCATTGTTCAAAGATGGTAAATTACAACATTTAATTGAACGCCACAACATAGAAGGACGCTCAGCAGCAATGATAGCCGAACACTTAAAAGCGGCTTACGACGAGTTTTGTTAATTTATTAAATTAACAAAAAATCGCCCTTGTAACTGTTGTTACA
>JBEBIC010000143.1:0-7174 GCA_040080595.1 Bacteroidia bacterium
TCTTTGTGGTCTTTGTGTTCTTCGTTTTTATCATCGTCATCATTATCCACTTCGTTATTGTTGTTTTGGTTATTACCACGAGGTTGATTTGCTGGCGCAGGCTGTGCGGGTTGTGTAGGTTTTACAGGTTGAGTTTCGGCTGAATTAGTTCGTGGGTTGTTACGAGGTGCAGGAGCTTGCTGTACTGGTACTACAACTTGTTTAGGTTGTTGTTGAGCAGGTGCTGTTTCGGTAGGTACTTGTGCGTTATCGCCTTGTTTTACTGGAGCTGCTGTTCGTGCGCTTTTCGATTTTTGTTTTGATTTCTTACCACTTTTTTGTGTTTGTGCCATAGCTACTGACACCGCACTTACTAAAAGAACTGTTGCTAATGTTTTAATTACTTTCATTGTGTTTTTTGTTTTTTAAGATTAAATTAAGTAACACCATGTTACAAATAACTATGCCAAAGTATAAATTTCCACTTAATCTATAACGAAACTAAATAACGCACCTTCTTTTAGCGCATAGGTACTTAGTTGCATGTGTTTAAAATTGTATTCGTCAATAATATATTCGGTGCAAAGGGCTGCTAATACTATCATTTCGGCACGTAGGGCAAGCATACCATTCATAACTAGGCGTTGGTTATAAGTGCTACTATACAGTGTTGTAAATAGCTGTTTTAAATCTGTAATATCAAACGTGTAATTAGTTTGCGCTTGCGTAAGTACAGGTTGGTTGTGTGCCAATAAAATAATATCGGCAAAGGTGTCGAAACTACCGCTTGAGCCTATGAGTGTAGTAGGTTGGTGTATATGTATAGCCTCCGTAAGCGTTGATAGTTCTACTTTTAAGTACTGTAGTATAGTTTCTTTTTGGAGTGAAGTAATTATTTCATTTGGCGCAAATTTAGCCAAAAGCCTTGCTATACCTATGTTGTAGCTTTGTTTCCAAAGTACTGTGGTGCTGTTACAAATAATAAATTCGGTGCTACCACCGCCAATATCCATTAAAAGTGTATTGCTTGTAGTAGGCATATTTAAAGCCTTGCGCACACCTTGATATATGTATTCGGCTTCTTGCAAACCGTCTATAACATGTATGTGTATGCCTGTTGTCACTTTTATTGCATTACAAAATCCATCGCAATTAGTAGCTGTACGTACAGCCGATGTTGCAAAAGCATTAATTTTAGTTACTTTGTATTCAGTACATTTTTGCGCAAAATGTTGTAGTGCTTTTATAGCTCTATCTTGCGCTTCGGGGTTTATTATATTTTGCCCTATGGTGCTTTTGCCCAGCTGTACCGCTTGCTTGGTGGTGTATATAATGCTTGTATTATGCTCGCTTACGGTGGCTATAAGCAGGTTAAATGTATTTGTACCTAAATCAATAATAGCTATGTTTTGGGGCATTATACGTATCAATTACGAATTAAAAAATAAAAATTACGTTTACTTTACCCCCCTTTAATATAAGGTGTAAAATAGTTACTTTCATTACAATTTGCGTGTTACATACAAACCGTCTCTTAAAGGTAGCATTAATTTTTGTACCCTAGCATCGTTATTTACGTAGGTATTAAAATCCATAATAGCTTGCGTGTCTTTATCAGGCTCAGCATTAGTTACTCTACCCTTCCATAATACGTTGTCTATGAGTATTAATGCACCTTTTCGGCAATGTGCAACACTCCAATCATAGTATAGTTTATTGTTTTTTTTATCTGCATCTATAAACACAAAATCAAACGTATGGGTAAGTGTAGGTAGTATATCTATGGCGTTTCCTACACGTAAGTCTATTTGCGCAGCGTGGTTACTTTGGTTAAAATACTGTTGCGCTCGCTCGGCTACTTCGTCGTTTTTTTCTAGCGTTATTAACTTACCATTCGGCGCTAAGGCTTGCGCCATGCACAATGTAGCGTAGCCAGTGTATGTGCCAAATTCTAACACAAATTCAGCATTAATCAAACTACACAACATACTAAGTAACTGCCCTTGTACCACGCCCGATAGCATGTGCGGTTGCAACACCTCTAGGTATGTTTCTCGCTCTATACGGTGTAGTAGCTCGTTTACGGGCGTAGTATGTTGTGCGCAGTAGTTTTCTATGGCGTTAGTCGTTATTTCCATTTTGCGTAGGCGTAAATACTAATTGTGTAAAATTGTGTTGATTAAATATTTGATTGGCTACGTGCATTAAGTCGGAGGCTGTTATTTTATCTATTTCCAACAACGATTCGTTTACAGTAATAACTCTATTGTTCATTAATTGCGATTTGCCTATGCCAAACAGGTTGCTAATGCCACTATCTAAACCTAAACTTATTTGCCCACTTAGTTGGTTTTTGGCCTCTCGCAATTTAAGTTCGCTTAGTTTAGTAGTGGTAAACGAGTTTAATATTTTCCATACTGCATTATTTACTTTGTCGTGGTTGGCTTCGTCGCAACCATAGTAAATACTAAACTGCCCTGAGTTTTTATACGATGTATAATTGCTACTAATATCGTATACCCAGGCATTTTTTTCGCGTATATGCATATTTAATGCAGCGTTCATAGCAGGGCCGCCTATAATATTATTTAATAGCATAAATGCCAAACGTTCCTTTTGCTTGTGTGCGTAGGCAGGTACGCCAAGTATGCAATGTAGTTGTGATATATCTTTGGCTACCGTTACGTTTTTGGGTGTATAACTAGGCTTTGACAATTTGGGTTTGGCAGTAGCTTGTGGAATGCTACATTGCTCCAAATATTTATTTAAAATAATTACTTGTTGCGCCATCGGCAATGGGCTTACGCTCACTATTATTACGTTTGCCGAGTTGTAATGCTGTTGTACAAAGTCTTGTAAGTCGTTGGTGGTATAATTGGCAATACTGTCTTTAGTGCCCAAAATAGGGTGTGCCAAAGGGTGCTTGCCATAAAACAATTCGTCGTAGTCGTCCATTACTTGTTCGGCAGGCGAGTCTTGGTAAGAGTTTATTTCTTCGTAAATAACACTTTTTTCTTTTTCTATTTCGGCTTGCGGAAATAAGGAGTTAAAGGTAATATCTATTAGCAAATCGGCAGCACGATCGTAGTATTCGTTTCTAAACGAAGCGTGGTAGCAGGTTTCTTCCTTGCTGGTATATGCGTTAAGTTCGCCTCCTACGGCATCTAATCGGTTTATAATATGGTAACTTTTGCGCTTGGGAGTACCCTTAAATATACAATGCTCTATAAGGTGTGCAAGCCCGTGTTGGTGTGCTTGTTCAAAGCCCGAACCACAATCAATCATAATACCTAAGTGAGAGTTAAGCTGATGCCACTCCTTGCTTACCAATATTATGTTGTGATGAAGTACTGCGGTTGATATTTTTTCGTGATACATATTGAGATGATAAATGTTAGATATTAGTAGTGAGATAATAGATATTAAGTAGTTAGAACAGAGGTAATTATAAACCTAATTGCTTCCTGTTTTCTAATCGTTCTTTTACTTCTATCATTAACGAGTGAAGCTTTTGTTCTAGTTCTTTTTTTGGAGGTAAGTCTGTCCAGTATTCGGCTACCATTATACCGTCTTTGTGCATCTCTAGCAATTCCACTTGTTCGTGGCTTTTTTCGGCGCATAATATTAAGCCTATTGGTGTAAGTTCTCCCTCTTGTTTTTCGTGTTTATTTAGCCATTTTAAATACAATTCCATTTGTCCTTTATGGCTAGCTTTAAACTTACCTAATTTAAGTTCAATGGCAACCAATCGTTTTAGTTTTCTGTTGTAAAAAAGCAGGTCTAAATAAAAATCTTCTCCATCTATTATCATTCTTTTTTGGCGCTCTACAAAGGTAAATCCTTTGCCCAATTCGAGTATAAATAACTCTATTTCTTTGAGAATAGCGCTTTCTACATCGTTTTCTAAGTAGCCATCTTTTACGCCTAAAAAATCGAGCAAGTAAGGGTCTTTAAATGTGTTGTGCAAATGGCTTAACTCTTCGCTTAATTGTAAGTTAGCAATTTCGTTGCGCTCGTAGGCTTTACGTTCTATTTGACGCCTTGTTTCACGTATCGACCAACTTTCTTCGCCAATTTTTTGAACATAATATAATTGAGCGGCATTGTTTTTTAACGGAATTAGCTCTATAAAATGCGACCAACTTAATTGTCGTGACGCTGTCGCGACAATTGACAGATCAGAAAACATATCCGCAAATTGCATCATTCTTCTTAAATTTTTGTCCGAAAACCCTTTCCCGTATTTATGCTCTAATTGTGCGGCTATAGTAGGTACAATTAGTTTTCCGTATTCGGCTCGTTTGTTTTGAAGCAAGTGCGTATTTATTTTATAGCCTACCTGCCAATACACCAGTGTAATGGTGCTATTAACTTGCTTGGCTACTTGGCTTTTACCTTGCTCTATAAGTTGCGCAAGGTCGTTTATTAATGTATGTTCTATAGTTGCAGCGTTCATTTTTCCATTTTTTTTCACGTTGTTTAATGCACTATGCCATTACTCTTTTAAAAAACCATACACATATACTTTTTGTGCAATTTTAGCTGCAAGTACTGTTAACTGCCCACGCAACTGGGCTATAAGTTGGGTGTAAGTTGCATCTGTACTTTTGGTATTCATGCGCCCTTTGTCGTTACGGCCTTGGAAATGTTCTCGTATATCGTATAGGCTTGCATTTACGTTATACCCACCCCGTCCTTCGGACACCCCTCCAGCGGAGGGGAATTTCTGGGTGTGATAATACCTCCACAACTTACGCCCAGCATCAAACACCGCTTTAGCTTCTGCCGAAAAATGTAATGGTACTTCGTAATGCGATGCGGGCTCGCTTACTACAAACAAATCCTCTAAGTCTTGTGGTTTTATTTTGCCTGCTATAAACTTACTCATAAAGTTACTATCAAACTTTTCGCCTGCGTTTACGTCCTGCTCTGTAAACGGTATCCAATGGTTAATGCCAAATTTTGATTGAATATTATTACTAAATAATGTAAATGCTAAACAATCATTTTGAAATTCCTTATCCGTTTTCCACCCCTCATTTGGATACAAAAATTGGTCACGGTCGTTAAGCCATGTTGCGCTAATACAATGACGTACACTATAATAAATTGATGATTGAATTAAATTGATTTGAGTAACTGGTTTGTAGTAAGTAGAAGTATTGTTACTTTTATTTGATTGAATAAAAACACCTGTTGAATTTTGAAAATCGTTGCTATTACATGTAATATAAGCAATTTGATTCTCGGAGTTGTCCCAAGTAGGTCGTAGCCAATCATTTATATTTTTTATATTGTCATAAGAGTGATATATTTTCTTACCCTCTTTAATTCCACTCAAATTATATACGTCAGATACTACTCTGCTAATGTTTTTTTTTGAGTTTGTATTCCAAATAAAAAAACCAATAGGAAACTTCCCTTTTACATTATCAAATGAATCTGCTGGCACAACAAATGTTGATAGCATTTCTGCTTGAAAGTAATTTCTATAGTCAGAAAAGTATGGCGCCTGAATCATTTTTAATGTTGAAAACTGAGCAAGAATACTACCTCTCATTTCTTCATAAACTCTAGTAAAAAACTGAATAAATAATTCACGCTTAGCATAATCTTTTATTATAAGTGAGTATTTTTTATGAATCAATGTTTGATTCGAAACTAAGTTTTTATTCTTCCCAGAACCTACTCGTTGTTTAGCATCTCCCGCCTCTGCATACGGCGGATTAATATAAATAACCAGTTTCTTGCGTTTCTTTTTGTCGTTTATAATGTCCTGTAAGGGCTGTGGTAGCTTGGTAAAATCATCATTTAAGAAATCAAACTGAAATACGTGGTTAGGCAATAAGTTAGCGCCATGCGTTATGCGGTCGTGCATTACGTTTACGTCAGCTTGGTCAAGCGTGCTTGCCCATATATTGTATTTGTTGGTTAAGCCAGCTAATAAGTTACCTGTACCTGCTGCGCAATCCCATACATAATATTCGTCTTGCCAGTTTTCGCCCAAGGTATCGGCTAGGTATTTTTGCGAGAGTTCTACCCATTGCAATGGCGTAAAAAATGCCCCTTTGCGCTCGCGTATATCTTGTGGCACAAGCAAATCTCGGCGTTCTATTATATAGTTTTGAAACTCCGTTACAGGCGGTCGTTTATAACGTTTCCAAAATTGTTCGTAGGCATTTTTATCTTTAAGTTCAATGCTTGCATTAAACAACGAGCGTAAGTTTTCCTTGGCTATTTCGTAATGTCCGTTTCTAAACACCACAAAAATATCCTCCTTTAGCGGCGTGTCATCATCTGTAGTGGTGGTGTCGTGGTCGTCCACAAACAAATCGGCCAAATAAAAATCGCTGTCTAGTATGTTTTGTTTTTTACCCTCTGTAAAATCAAAATTAATAAGTGGTTTTAACGTAATAAGCCAACGCAAATAAATAGGCACAAAATTGTTTTTGTCTATTTGTATTTTGCCACTTTCGGTAGCTTTTGCAATGTTGTTTTTAATGAAAAACTTTAGGTCTTTATCGTCCGTTCCAAATTGGTATTGGTATTTATCTTGTTTTAAAATACTGGTTATAAGCGTATGTATTTCCTTAAACTCCTTAGTGTCGTGGTTGCTGGAGGTTACGTTCCAGTTAAAATCATTTTTAAAAAACAAGTGTTGTACTTTTTCGTAAGGCACAAAAGCTATTTTTTCAAAATCGAACGCACCCAAAAAAGCAGGCGGTAAACTTTTGTCGAACGTGCGTGCCTTGCCTATAGTTAATATCAACTGGGCAAACATAGCTATAACATCAAAGCTACCTGTTTTGGCTTCGGCCCATAGTAGCGAGTGCTCGTCAAAGGCTTGTGTTTGGTTGCGGTCGTTATGTTGTAGTGTAACCGTAAAATCAATATTACCCACAATTTTGGTAGTGTCGTATTCGTTAAAATAGTCGTAACCAACCTTGTTTTTTAATTCCTCTTCTCTTATATTTTGGTATTTCATTGTAGGGGTAAGTGTGTTTTAGTATGCTTTTTTACAACTCATTTAAGTAACCAGCTACTGGCGAATGGTTATTTGAAATGTATTCAACAAAAATAATGTTGTCTTTTTTGTCAAAAAAAGCATAGTGCCACGTTTGTTTATTTGTATTTATTTTAACGTAATAGTTACCATATTTTAATAATAAAGTAGGTGTTGTATTATGTTTGCTTT
>JBEBIC010000144.1:0-7155 GCA_040080595.1 Bacteroidia bacterium
GTGGTGTTTTTTGAACATACTGCGCTTGGCTTACGTGTGCAAGGGTTTGATGTTTCGTTTATACTCATAAATTGTACTACGGCTCATTTAGCTACGTTTTTAACTACCGAAAAATTTATCGTGCATCATTTACAAGTAAACAGAATATTGTTTTCGTGGAGGCAAATAATGCAATGCGCACGCATTTTAAAAAGTATAAAACCTAATGCTGTACATAGCCACATGGCGGTGGCTAACTGGGTAGGCTTGTGGGCTGCACGTATTGCTAATGTGCCAATGCGTGTTTTTACAAGGCATTCGGGATATCCATTATATCCTACACTAAAAGAAACAATTGTTGATAAAATCCAAAACAAATTAGCTACGCATATTGTGGCCATTACACAAAATGTGAGCAACTTATTACAAGCGCAAAATGTACCTGCGCATAAAATAATACTTATACATCATGGCTTTGATATTGCCCGTATGATGCACCCAATACCTACTGAAGTTGCTGCTATACAACAAAAATATAACCCTACTAACAACTACCCTGTAATAGGCGTGGTTGCTCGTTGGATAGAACTAAAAGGTATTCAATATATTATACCTGCATTTAAACAATTGTTAGTAGATTACCCCAACGCTAAACTATGTTTATTTAACTCCAATGATAGCGAGGGTTACGGCGTAGAACTAAAAAAACTATGCGCAACTATTCCTACCGAAAATATAAATTGTATTGGTGTTGAAGACAATGTATATGCGCTATATAAATTATGCGATGTGTATGTACATGTTCCCATAAACGAGGGCTGCGAGGCATTTGGGCAAACTTACGTAGAGGCATTAGCAGCGGGTATTCCATCAGTATTTACACTATCGGGCGTTGCCCCCGAATTTATTAGAGATAAAAAAAATGCGTTAGTTGTTGGTTTTAAAAATAGTGAGGATATATATAACGCAATAAAAACAATACTTACAAGCCCCGAATTAAAAAACGAATTGATAGCACAAGGACAAAAAGATGTTATTGAAAAATTTAGTGTGCAACAGTATATTAATAAATTGGCAACTCTTTATACTCACTAAACAGAACGTATGAAAGAATTCATAAAACAATTATTGAGCTATAAATTAGCTGCGCCCTTGTTGCAAAACAAAGCATTTATAATGGTGTATCACGACGTGTCGGAAACTAATGCCCCTGTTTATAATAAAAATTATTCTACATCGCTTACTAATTTTAAAGCGCATTTATTGTTTTTTAAAACTCATTTTAATTGTATTGCACTTGATGATTTGTTAAACAACACCTACGTAAAAAATAATAAACCACTGATTGTAATAACCTTTGACGACGGATTCAAATCTATAAAAAACAATGTTCTTCCATTAATCAACGAACATAACATTCCTATAACCGTATTCTTAAATGGTAAGGCTATAGAGCAAGGAAACTTGTGGGTTACTAATTTTTTGTTGAACAACGAAATGGAGTTTTACACAAATTTATTACAGCTACAAAACGCAACTATTAAACATAAAAACGAACTGCTATTACCCTTAATAAATGCACCTGTACAAGAGCAGTTGCAGCACGAAAAACTAAACAGTAGTAAAGATATTTACCTTGACACGCAAGATATTGAAGAGTTAAAAAGCAATACTAACATATCATTTGGCAATCATACCTATACGCATTACAATTTAAACGCAGTAGCTTTAAACACAGCCATTACAGACATTACAAAAAACGAAAATTATTTAAACGATACGCTTAAAATAGCAAGTAAACATTTAGCAATTCCGTTTGGTAAACAAGAACATTTTAACAACGAAATAATAAAGTCGTTAGGTAGTAATAACTACACAAGCGCACTAACTACTAACCCTAATGCTATAAATATAAGTTCTCTTAATAACAATAAATACAAGCAAAGCGGAGTACACATATTACCTCGCATAGGCTTAACAAATGAAAGTGTAAACGACTTGTTGTTTTTAATAAACAGAACGATATTTAAAAATTATACAATTTAATAGCCATGGAAAATTTGATAATAAGAAAGGTAGAGTTAAGTAATTTGGAAAAATACAGTTCGCTTTTTGAGTTGTGTTTTGGTATAACCGTTACTGTTGATTATTTTAATTGGAAGTACTTAAATAATCCTCACGGTAGCTTAATAGCATTTGAGGCATACGACCCCGAAACAGACACTATTGCTGCTTTTTATGGCGTAATACCCGAATTATATAGTGTTAATGGAGTAGATAAAATTATTTATCAATCTATGGATACTATGACCCATCCTAATTATAGAAACCGTGGTTTGTTTATTAAGTTAGCTAACTGTACTTATGATTATTTGCTAGCAACTTACCACGAAGTTAATTTAATAGGCATACCTGGTAGCAACTCTTACCACGGTTTTGTTAAAAAACTAAACTGGATTAATCCTATCCACTTCACTTATGTTTTTACAACTCCATTACTAATTAAAGCCACGAATTTATTTTCAAAAAAAACAACTATTACGTTTAAAACTACAACGTTATTTAATACAACTATTGATGATTTTTTTGCAAAAAAAACAAACTCAAATTCTATTTATAAAAAGTATAGCGCAGCTCTTTTAAACTGGAAAATAACACAGCACCCATTTAAAAAACACATTGCATTACAATTATATGATGGTACTAATTGTGTAGCTATAGCAATAGCCGAGCAAGAAGAAAATACAATTAAACTATTGTTTTTTGAATGCCTTAACGAGGCTAACTACAGCGCATTGTTCAAGCAAACGCTTCATTATTTTGATTCAAATTACACGTTCAATTATTTATATACGTGGCATACCTTATTAAAAAACAAAAATGGAGTACTATTGGGTTTGATAAAAAATCCGTTTAACAAAGGTTTGTTTTCTTACAAAGTACCGTTAATACTGTATTACAAAGAAATCGACAACAAAAATAGTAATTGGTTACAAGCGCATAACTTCGACTTACACCCTTTAATTCAGGATTAACAGTAGCCAATACAAGCGTATAAACAATATATTTGCACCATGTTTTTTTCAGTAATAATACCTACTTACAACCGTGCGCACTTAATTGTAACTACAATTAAAAGTGTGCTTGCGCAGTCGTACACCAACTACGAAATTATTATTGTAGATAATGCCTCTACCGATAATACATTGGAAATAGTACAACCTTATTTAACACAACCCAACATTAGTTTAATAGCACAACCCGTAAATATGGAACGTGCAGTATCTCGCAATGCGGGATTTGATGCGGCCAAAGGCGACTATATTACTTTGTTAGATTCTGATGATGTACTGTACCCTAATTGCTTGCAAGATGCTTACAATTATCACACACAAAATCCAACTATACATTTTTACCATTGTAATTTTGAATACATTAACGAAGCGGGTAAAGTAACACGTAAGGGCGCAACACACACTATTACCAATCCTTTCCAAACATTGGCACAGGGTAACTATATTTCTAACATTGGTGTGTTTATTAAAACAGAAATAGCACAAACTGTACGTGTAGATGAAACACCAATACTTATAGGCACTGAAGATTATGATTTTGTAATGCGATTGTTATACCATTGCAAACAAATTGGCTACATAAACAAAACAAACTGTGCAGTACTAGAACACCCAGAACGTACCGTACTTACGCACGATTTTGACTTAATAGAACAACGCATCACTTATTTTATACACAAGCAAATACATAGTAATTTGTTTGAGGAAGAATACGCACCATACAAACAAGACTTTATAGTTAATAATTACTTATATATTTGCGGTGCAGCAGCCATTCGTAAGCGTACTGCAAAAGCATTTAGTTACTTGTTTAAAGCATTTGTAACTAATCCGTTCGTTCTTTTTAAAACAAAATTTACACACCATTTTTTAGTAATAATAAAATACAGCATTAAATGAAAACCATATTAATAACAGGCGGTACAGGCTTCTTAGGTCGCCGATTAGGTATAGCACTCAAAAACGAATACCGTGTAGTACTTACAGGGCGCAACAACAAACAAAATTTTATGGCGCAAAAGTTTACAGGTTGCGAAGTGTTACCCTTGGATATTACCAATATAGAAGCCGTACGCGATGTAGTAAACGAAGTAAAACCACATATAATAATACATGCCGCAGCTACCAAGTTTGTTGATTTGGCAGAGCATCAACCTATGGAATGTGTAGATGTAAACGTTACAGGCTCGCAAAACGTGGCACGTGTAGCAGTTGATAAAGATGTGGAAATAGTAATAGGAGTTTCTACGGACAAGGCTTCGCCACCAGTACGCAATACCTATGGTTTAAGTAAGGCGTTAATGGAGCGTATGTTTTGTTCAATGAACCGCAAGCGCAATACACAGTTTACCTGTGTACGTTACGGCAACGTAGCATGGTCCACAGGTTCGGTGCTTACTATATGGAACAAAATGCTTAAAGAAACAGGTGTTATAGGTACTACTGGCCCAGAAATGCGCCGTTTCTTTTTTACGGTTGATGACGCTGTACGTCTTGTGCTTACTGCCTTAAACAACATTAATGAAGTAGAGGGAAAAGTCCTTTCTATGAAAATGAAAGCCGCACAAATAGAAGATATACTACGTGTATGGACTTCCAACAAAGGTGGAGAATGGAAACAAATAGAAGGCAGACCAGGCGAGCGTTTGGACGAATTTTTAATTGGCGATGCTGAGCTTGCTTACACACGAGAATTAGTATTAGATAATATAGATCACTACCTTATTTCGTTTAACGAAAAAGTGGCAAACCCAGTAACTGTAGGTTTATCATCGGCCAATACCGAAAAATTAACCGATGCCGAAATACTACATATTATTGAAAATCCTCCTGTAGAGGAACTTAATTAAACTCACTTAAAGCATGATAGTACATAGCTTAATAATGGCTGCGGGCAGAGGCACTCGTATGATGCCACTTACCAACCATACGCCCAAGGCTATGGCTAGTTATGGCACGACATCGCTTATTGCTAACTCTATAAGCAAACTTAAAGCTGTTGGGCTACAAACCCATATTACCGTGGGTTACAAGGGTGCAGAGTTAGCCAAGCACGTTATAGCGCATGATGTTACTTCAGTATTTAATACTGAGGGTAAAGGCAATGCGTGGTGGATTTTTAATACATTACTAAAGCACCTCAACGAACCTGTATTGGTGCTTACTTGCGATAATATTGTAAGCTTGGACATAGACCTTATTTACTCCGATTATATTGCCTTAAATAGTCCGCCGTGCTTACTTATACCAGTGCAACCTGTTGATGGTTTAGCGGGCGATTTCATAAGCCACAATAACAATATAGTTACCGAACTTAATCGTACAAAACCTACTGAGTGTTACTGCTCGGGCATACAAGTTATCAATCCCTCGCTTATTAATAAACTGGTAAGTGGCACTGATGATTTTAATGAGGTGTGGGCGCAACTAATTGCACAACAACAATTAGCCTGTTCCAACATTTACCCTAAGCAATGGTACACTGTGGATACTATGGAACAGTTGGATTTTGCTAACAAAAAACTTGACCAATAATTACACAATGAATACAACCGCAATAGTACTTGCAGGAGGCTTAGGTACTCGCTTACGTAGCGTTGTAGCCGACTTACCCAAACCTATGGCGCCTGTATGCAACAACCCTTTTTTGCATTATATACTTGCGCAATTGCAACATGCAGGCATTACGCACGTAGTACTTTCGGTAGGATATAAATGGGAAACTATACAAAGCCATTTTGGCAATGCATTTGGAAACATTACTCTAGATTATTGTGTAGAAGAAGAGCCACTCGGCACAGGTGGCGCTATTAAAGCCGCAATGCAACTATGCACCACACCCAACGTAGTAGTAGTAAACGGCGATTCTATTTTTAATTTTGATTTAAAACAATTTATTAATTATAACACAACCGCTCCTGTACTAATGGCAGCAAGGGTTATAGACAATGCCTCTCGCTATGGCACACTTACTATTAATGCTGAAAAGGTAGTAACTAACTTTGTAGAAAAAACAAACTTAGCGCAACACGGCACCATAAACACAGGTATTTATTTAATAAATAAAGCTTCGTTTTTAAACGATTGCCCTGCACAAAATAAATTTTCTATAGAGCAAGATTATTTCGCACACATAGTACAACACCAGCAAATACAAGCCTATACAGCACAAGGTTATTTTATAGACATAGGCATACCCGAAGATTATACACGCGCACAACATGAATTTAACACACTTACATTTAGATAATACCTGGACACTTTTCTTAGATAGAGATGGTGTAATAAACGAACGTGTAGTAGGCGATTACGTTAAGGAAGTAGATGCTTTTGTATTTACCAAAAACGCATTACAAGCCATACAAAAATTATCTACGCTAGTGGGCAAAACTATTGTAGTTACTAATCAGCAGGGTATAGGCAAAGGCTTATACACGCACGATGCCTTAGCGCAAGTACACACACACATGCTACACCACGTTACTAAGGCTGGTGGTAAAATTGATGCCGTTTTTTATGCGCCACATTTAGCTACCGAAAACAATGTGTTGCGCAAACCCAATATTGGTATGCCTTTGCAGGCGCAAGCACAATTTACCGAAATTAATTTCGCCAAAAGTATAATGGTAGGCGATAGCCTAAGCGATATGCAAATGGGACGTAATATAGGCGCAGTATGTATTTGGGTAGGGACAGATGCTATTGATACACAATGGTACGATTACGCTTTTAAAAGTTTGGCTGATTTTGCCAATTGTGAGTTTTAATACCATTAGCTATTCTATTTTAACTATAACAAAACTAAATTTTAAGGGCTTCGTTTTGCTCCATTAATTTGCTTCGCATTAATGCTTTGTCTTTAAAATGGCGAGATAACGCAATACGTTTATTAAAATAGATTTTAGTATTTTCTTTCTTTGCTAAAGCAAGCGTCTCGCTTGTGTATTTGTTAGTGTTACATTTTCTTTTGTTAATTATAGTACATAGCTAATGTCAGTTAGTACAATAACATAAGCCATGAGGCCACAAGTGTTCGAAACCTTATTTAAGTAGTATTCCATAGGTGTTTCGCCATGTCTGGATTTCCTCCACAAAGGATTAC
>JBEBIC010000436.1:0-1493 GCA_040080595.1 Bacteroidia bacterium
ATCATTAACTATTCTGATATTATCAAGTTCAGCTTCAATTGTAGCTGATGCATTTTTGATAGATAATCTAATTGCTTTTTGATTTGTATCTAGTGGAGAATCAGATTGCCAAGAGTAAAATATTGTATGTGTTAATTCCATTCCCCTACACATTAAACTTAAAGTGTATCACATCGCCATCGGCAACTATGTACTCTTTACCTTCAATGCGTAAGCGTCCAGCATCTTTGCAGGCTTGCTCTGTACCGTATTTTAAATAATCGTCGTAGCCAATTACATCGGCTTTAATAAATCCACGTTCAAAATCGGTATGTATAGCTGCTGCTGCACGTGGTGCGGTGTCGCCTTTGTTTATAGTCCAAGCACGTACTTCTTTTACACCACAGGTAAAATAAGTTTGTAGGTTAAGCAAGTCGTAAGCGGTACTTACCAGTTTGTTTACACCAGGCTCTTCTAAGCCTATTTCGGCAAGGAATGCAACACGGTCTTCGTAGCTTTCAAGGGCAGCAATTTCGCTTTCCATAGCAGCCGTTATTATAACGTGTTGTGCGCCTTCGGCAGCAGCCATTTCGGCTACTAGAGCGGTGTAAGCGTTACCTGTTTTTACGTGTGCTTCGTTTACGTTGCACACATACAATACTGGTTTTACGGTTAATAATTGTAAAGTAGCTATTGCTGCGGCTTCGTCAGGAGTAAGTGCGCACGAGCGTGCCGCTAAACCTTGCTCAAAATGTGCTTTAAGTTTTACCAAGCCATTGTATTCGTTTTTGGCATCTTTATCAGCACCTGCTTTGGCTAGTTTTTCTACACGAGGCATACGTTTTTCTACTGAGTCTAAGTCTTTTAACAATAGCTCGTAATCTATTACTTCCTTGTCGCGTATTGGGTTTATATTACCATCAACGTGTATAATATTATCGTCGTCAAAACAACGCAACACGTGCAATATAGCATCAGTTTCGCGTATGTTGGCAAGAAACTGGTTACCCAAACCTTCGCCTTTGCTTGCACCTTTTACAAGTCCTGCTATATCTACTATTTCAACCGTTGCGGGCAATACACGCTCGGGGTTTACGAGTTTTTCTAACACTAACAGACGTGCATCGGGTACATTGGTTACACCCACGTTAGGCTCTATGGTACAAAACGGAAAGTTGGCCGCTTGTGCTTTAGAGCTCGATATACAGTTAAACAAAGTTGATTTACCTACGTTGGGCAAGCCAACTATTCCGCATTTTAATCCCATAATTTTATAGTGTTTATTTATTAAGTTTTTGGTTGAATACTATTGTTACTAAAAAGTGCGAATTTAATGCTAATAATGAGTTTGCAAGTATGATATTTGTACAAATTATAAAACAAATAGCTATGTTACTAACAATACACCCCACCACACCCGATGCACGTCGCTTACAACAAGTAGTAGATTGCCTTAAAAGTGGTGGTATTATTATATATCCAACAGATACTGTGTATGGCATAGGTTGCGATAT
>JBEBIC010000145.1:0-7133 GCA_040080595.1 Bacteroidia bacterium
TATTAATAAGTACCAATTACGAATTAAAAAATTAGGCTCAATTATGAGTGGCAATTTATGATTTAAAGAAATAAAAAGTATTAATCCCCGACTAAAAAAAATGAAGATAGCACGCTGGTAAAATTTGGAGTAGTATGTATAAAGTAGCAGTCTTGTTAATGCTTTTTATAGCTACTACTGTTAGTATTACTCGCTTTTTTCCAATTTACTTATGCGGCGGTCAAGGCTTATTAAATACACTACAATGCAGGTAAATACTATAAGCAAACAAGTTACTACTACATATATTTTTCCGTTGCTACGCATAAGGTCTGCCATTTCGGGTTGTTGCTGTGGCTCAGTACATACCGCTTCTTGTGCTATGGCATATACGCTTGTAAAAATGGTGGCTATTAGGGCTATTATTTTTTTCATAATTTAGTTATTATTAAGAGTGAAAGAGACATTAAAATTAAACGATTATTGTATTTCTATTTTTGCAGCTAAGTTGGCTATACGTACACGCAGTTGCACTAGCCAAGCTGCTACAAGTATCCAACCTATAATAGCAGGATAAAACACTAGGCGCATATTGCTATCTAAGTCGTACTTACCAAAACCAGGATTACCGCCATTGCCAGGGTGTAGGCTATCTGTAAGGCGTGGACGCACCCATATAAATACGACCAACATTACAAAACAAAATATGTTGTACACTGCAGCTATACGAGCTCGTTTTTGATCATCGTCAATACTATTGCGCAATACAAAATAAGCTAAGTAAAACAGCATAGAAGCCGCTACACCGTTTAGTTTGGCGTCGTCTGTCCACCATGCGCCCCATGTGTAACGTGCCCACAACGAACCTGTAATAATACCACAAGTGCCCAATAACATTGCCACGTGGGCGGTTTCGGTGGCTAACAAATCGTTGTGCATAGTAGTGCTGGAGAGTTGTTTTATGCTATAATAAATAGATGCAATAAGTAAACCCATCATAGCAAACCACATAGTAACGTGGAAGTAGAGGTTACGTATAGTTTCGTGTAATATAGGCTGTGCAGGTACTTTGCCCATAAAGCCCATTACTATTGAATAGCTTACGAGTAGCACTCCAAGCCATTTCCACCAGTGTATGTTTTTCATTATTTTTAGATATTAGTATTTAGATGTTAGGCGGTGGCGGAGCGGAGCCGAAGCCTTAGTATTGAGATATTAGATTATAAGTGTATTAATCAGTGTTCTTTACTGTAGTAGTAAACCTATTAAAATATTTTTGCTCAGTATCGGTTTTGGTTTCTTTTATGTGTAGGTAATCTTTCATTACATTATCGCCTAATTGTGCTTTGTATTTTATGGTTTGTTTTTTGTTTTTACGTATAATGTCTAGTTCTATTTCATCGCCATTTTTTATGGTGCTGTTTCCCATTACTTTATCTACAAATACTTCCACTATTATATCGCCTTTTTGTAAGCCTACAAAATCGTTAGCCCCTACCGATTTTACTATGTAAATACCCCCTTGCTGGCTCATGTATTTATACTTTATGTCGTTGGCAGTAGCAGGGTGTTTTATACCTAGCACCTTTTTTTCTTTAGCATATTCTACACCTATTGTATTCAATGCTTTTTCGTAAAGCAAAGGTTGCGAACCTGTTATATAGTTGTCAAAAAACTCCTTTAGTTTAGGATCAACTTCAGCTATAAACTCAGCTATAAATGTACTTTCCTCAAACGATTTAGTAGGGCCATATTTTTTACTTAATGCAAGTACTACATCACGCAATGTTTTTTGTCCGTTGGTTAATCTTATTATTTCAATATCCAACAACATACCCAATACAGCGCCACGTTCGTACACCTGTGGGTACTGCGCTTTGTAAGGCTCTACCAATACGTTTTCGCTCATTTGGGTAAAGGTCATAGTAGTAGGAAACTCGTTAGCTTCCTGCATTTTACCTTTCATTTTATTAAAATATTTTTCGGGTGTAGTAAGCCCACCTTTAAGTTGTATTAAGCCTGCAAAATACTCGGTAATGCCCTCGTATAACCACAAGTGCTTACTCATTACAGGGTTCATATAATTAAAATTACCTATGTGTTGGCTATGTAAGTTAAGTGGCGTTACTATGTGTAGGAACTCGTGTATGCACACATCTTTCATTTGTTTTACATATTCATCGTTACCAAAATCGGGCATAAAATACAACGATGCCGTAGGATGTTCCAATGCGCCAAAGGCTTGTCCTTTAAGGTTTTTAAAGGCTTTAAACTTTTTAAATAATCCGCCTTTGCCTGCTATTACATCTTTGTATTTGCTAAAATCTTTTACATACACCAAAAAGTTGTAATTCTTAACAGGCAATTCGCCCAAAAATTGTTGCGACGCTATGATAGATTCTTTTACTTCGGTTAATATTTTTTGTGCACCCTTAGTTCCATTTTCGGTAATAACACCAACGGTTATAAGGGTATTGCCTACTTTAAATTGTGCTGTATCGGGTGTGCACACAAATATTGGGCAGTCTATTAATTGGTGATAATCGCGGGCTTGATACGTTATTTCGCCAGCAGCTTTGGTTACACCATCAAGCGATGTTATACCTATCATATTGGTTGGTGTAGCAAGATTAATTGTGAATGGTAATTTTTCCATTCCCTCAAAAAAACCAAAGAAACCCGCATTGTTAAGCACATAGTTTTTATTTACATCAATGTTAGTTCCTGCGGGTTCAAACACTTTATTTTTTTTAACGCCCGAATCCCAACTATCATTTACGGTATATACTATTTTGTTTAGCGCTTTGGCATTGCTAATTAAGTACGAGTTTACGCCTTGTTTTTTAATCACTAATTTATTGCCTTGTGCATCAAAGGCTCTTACGTTTTTTATATACACACCATAATCAAGCGTTGCGTATGTGCCTGGCACTGTGGCTGGAAAGTTAAATACTACACTTTCTTTGGCTATAGTAGGGCAGTTAAGCGTTACAGTAACTTGGTCTTTTACTACATTACGTAGGTTTACAGTATATTCGTAGTTGTTGCCTGCTATAAGGGTAATGCTTATACATAAGGCTATAAATAAAGTACTTAGTTTTTTCATTGGTTATAAAATAATTTTGTGGTTACGAATTGTAATGTTACACTACTCGCAAACGTAATTCGTAATTTTTAATTCGTAATTAATTTTTTATAGTGATGTTGCCTCTACCGTAGGAGCTATTTTTTTAACCAAACCTTGCAATACTTTGCCTGGTCCACTTTCGTAAAAATGTGTTGCACCGTCTGCCACCATTGCGTTTACGGCCTGTGTCCATTTTACTGATGCAGTAAGTTGTAGTATTAAATTTTGCTTTATTTGCAATGGGTCGCTTACTGCGCCTGCTGTTACGTTTTGGTACACAGGGCAATGTGGTGTGTTAAAGGTAGTTGCGTGTATAGCAGCTTCCAACTCTACACGAGCAGGCTCCATAAGTGGCGAGTGAAAAGCACCGCCCACAGGCAATACCAACGCACGTTTAGCCCCTGCGGCTTTAAGTTGTTCGCAGGCAATGTTTATACCTTCTACTGAGCCCGATATTACTAACTGCCCAGGGCTATTATAATTAGCAGGTACTACTATGTTTCCATTAGCAGTTATTGTAGCACAAATATCTTCTATTATTTTATCGTCTAAGTTAAGTATAGCTGCCATTGTTGATGGTTGCATTTCGCAGGCTTTTTGCATAGCATTGGCACGTAGTTGCACTAATTTTAAACCGTCTTCAAAACTCAAACAACCGTTGGCTACCAATGCCGAAAACTCTCCTAACGAGTGCCCCGCAACCATATTAGGCGTATGTTCGCCTTTGTGTACCAAATAATTAATAACCGAATGTATAAACACTGCGGGTTGTGTAACTTTGGTTTGTTTTAATTCTTCGTCGGTGCCATTAAACATAATGTGCGCAATATCAAACCCAAGTATAGCGTTGGCTTGTTCAAATAATTCTTTGGCTTGTGGATATTGTTCGTACAGGTCTTTGCCCATACCTACAAACTGTGCGCCTTGACCTGGAAATACAAATGCTTTCATTTTTTTTGAGGAATGTTATGTGTTTGAAAAAGTAAATTTTAATTGTATAAATATTGATGCGCTAAAGTAATTAATATTTGCACCATTTATTAAAATGAAGCACTACTTTTAACCTAACTATTAATTTTACAAAATGCCACTGAGTACCCCAACCTATTCGTTAAATATACACGGAAAGTTACTTTGCTTAAATAAACCCATAGTAATGGGCATTGTAAACGTTACTCCCGACTCGTTTTATAGTGCCAATGCACACACTACAGTTACAACTGCTATTGATACCATTGCTCAGCAATTAGCCCAAGGTGCTACTATTATTGATATTGGTGGTGCATCGAGCAAACCTAATGCTGCCGTGGTTTCTGTAGCCGACGAATTAAATAGAGTATTACCTGTGGTAGAGCAAGCTGTAAAATTATTTCCCAATATTATTATTTCTATTGATACTACCAGTGCACACGTAGCGCAAGCAACATTAGACGCTGGCGCAAGCATTATTAACGATATAAGCGCAGGCACACACGACCCTAAAATGCTTACTACCGTAGCACAATACGCCTGCCTATATATACTTATGCACGCACAAGGCACACCAAGTACTATGCAAAATAATCCTACGTATAACAATGTAGCAACCGAAGTGTTTCAGTTTTTTACGGAGCGTATAGCGCTTGTGCGCCAAGCAGGCATTAATGATGTAGTAATAGATGTTGGCTTTGGTTTTGGTAAAACACTAACACATAATTACGAATTGCTTAATAATTTAACTCATTTTAATAGTTTAGGAGTGCCAATGTTGGTAGGCGTTTCGCGCAAATCTATGTTATATAAATTGTTAGAAACTACTCCTGAAGAAAGTTTAAATGCAACTACCGTAGCCAACACCATAGCACTTATGCAAGGCGCTAACATACTACGTGTACACGATGTAAAAGCAGCTATGGAAGCTGTTAAGATTGTGGGAATGATGAACTCTAATTTAAGTGGAAAAACAGTATGTTTACACTAATTAACAATCTAAATATCCAACCATGTACTTATCAATATCAAATTTTAAAAACGATTGGGCGTATGAATACGAAGCTACGTTTAAACAATTAAGCGCATTAACTAACGCTTCGCTTACTGCACCAATGCCCCAAAACTTACGTAGTATAGAAACACTTGCATGGCACATTGTGCATAGCGTAAGCGAAATGATTAACCATACAGAGTTGCAAATAAATGCCGTGCCACAAGATGCGCCAATAGGACTTAAGGTAAACGAGTTAGTGAGCGAGTACAAAAAAACCAACGATGCTTTTGTAGCAATAATAGATGCGTGGGAATATAACCAACTTACGGTTAAAACTCCCATGTACGGCGAAGAGTGGACCAAAGGAAAAGTACTACAAGTAATAATGCACCACCAAATACATCATCGTGGGCAATTAGGTGTGCTTATGCGAGTTGCTGGTTTGCAAGTTCCTGGTGTATATGGTCCAAGCAACGAAGAGTGGGCTACTATGGGTATGCAACCAATGAAATAATTGGTTCAACAACGTAAATTTTCGGTAATTGGTGGTTATAAATAATTATGCACTTTGCCGTTAAGTATTTAAAAAAAATATTTAGCGGCAAAGTGCATAATTTACAACTGTATAGGACGTTGAAAATTGTGGTAAACGCTATCGTATTTTTTTAATTCGGTAGTTAATATATACTTGTCGTTTTCTGTTTTTTCTAACACTATTATTTCGCAATTAGAAAGTCCTGCAGTGTGTTCATATTCCTCTACCGTCCATTTAAACCAGCGCATTAAAAACAAACGTATAGTTAAACTGTGGGTAACCAGTACGGTGTTTTGCGCAAAGTGTGGCTTTTCAAAATCGCGGTGCAGTGTACCCATAAAATCGCTCATTCTATCAAACACATCGGCTGCCGATTCGCCATTATCCATACGATAATAAAACGTACCATAGGCATCTCGGTTGGTTACGGTATCTTCTATTTGCGATAGGTTGCGTAGGTTTCCCCATTCTTGTTCGCGTATGCGAGGTTCTTCTATATACTGTAGTTGCGACAAATCAAAGGCTTTGGCCACTTGTTCAAACGTAGAGCGTGTGCGCCACATAGGGCTTACATAAAAAAACAACGACTCATTACCTACTATGTTTTTTAGTTTTTTTCCTGCCTCGCTAGCTTGTGCTTTTCCTTTTTCGGTAAGCTCCAAAGCATAGTCGGGTATGTTGGCGTAAGCGTTAGCATCTACATTGCCCTGCGATTCGCCATGACGTACAAGTATTATTCTGTTGGGTTTCATGGTATATGTTATTTTAGATTATAATTCAAATGTAATGGGAGCATTGCATACTTGGTAGCGCACATTAACCACCGAGGCATTTATAAACGTACAGTATGTGTTGTGCGTTTGTCCGTAACCCTCGTGTATGTGCCCACAAATATGGTACTTGGGTTGTAGTGAGTTTAGCGTGGTAAGTAAGTCGGCACAGCCTACATTAAGCCCTGTTGTTGTTTTATCTAAATAGCCCAACACTGGGCCATGAGTTACTACTACATCAACGTTAGTGGGTATAGTGTTCCAATACTTGGCTATAGCCTCGCCTCGCTGCACATTAAACGCCCAATTAAAAAAAAACGGAGATATAGGCGAACCCCATATAGTAACCCCATTTATAACAACACTACTATTGCACAAGTAGTGAACATTGGCGGGTAGTATAGCTTGTAGTTGTTGTGCAGTAGCGTCTTCAAAATAAAAATCGTGATTGCCCGCAATAAAAATTTTATGCTCAAAATCTAAACTACTAAACCAATCCAAAAACGCCACAATTTCGTGTAACTTGCCCATTTTACTTACGTCGCCAGCGTGTATAAGCACATCGCCTTGCGGCAAAGTTAATTGCTGGTGCAAGCCATGGGTATCTGCTATGGTTACAAATTTCATTTTTGGAGGGAGGCTAGGGTTAGGAGTTTATATTTACGATGTATTACAACATTCTTTTCAATTAAGTAGTCTAAGCAAATTTGTAATTCCTTGTAGTAATACTTTTTTTTATTTTCTTCTTTAAGTACT
>JBEBIC010000146.1:0-7111 GCA_040080595.1 Bacteroidia bacterium
TATAGTATTTTTAACGCTTTAAATAATAAAACTGCATTTTTTAAGTTATAACTATTAGTGAATATTAAATTACCTATTTATATAGCCCTATTACTCCTAAGTGTGAGTGCCTGTAGTACTAAAAAAAGTACTTGGGTTACACGTACCTATCACAATACTACTAATAGGTTTAATATTAGGTTTAATGCCGTAGAAGCCTACAAAGAGGGCATGCGGAAAATAGAAAAACAAAACGAAGACTATACCCAACTATTGCCTGTGTTTAACAATGGTACCGAGGTAAGTAGCAAAAGTGCAGGGGCGGATATGGAAAAAGCCATCAAAAAATCGTCGCAAGCCATACAACGTCACTCCATATACATACGTGGCTTTGAACATTGCAAGTGGGTGGACGATAACTATTATTTAATAGGTCAATCGTATTTTATAAAGCGAGAATATTTTACTGCAATAGAAAATTTTGATTACGTATCTAAGCAATACAAAAAAGAAATAACCCACTACGACGCCATGCTAATGCTTACACGTGTGTATGGCGAACTGGGCAATATGAGCGAAGCGCAGCAAATGATAACCACGCTAGAGGACGATAAAAAACTACCTAAAGCCAAACGAGAATTAGAACTTCCGTTAGCTAAAGCCGATTATCACATTAAACAAAAAGAATACGCACAAACCGCCGAACAGCTTGCTCTAGCACTTAAAAAAGTAAAACGCAGGTACGACAAAGTGCGCTACAATTACTTATTGGCACAGCTTAGCGAGCAAGAGGGCGACCGTACTTCGGCTAATAAATATTATGCTAAAGTAGTAAAGTACAAGCCCAACAACGATATGCTATTTTATGCTAAAATAGCCCGAGCACGCAATTTTGAAGGGAATGATGCCACTAAACTAAAGCGTGAACTTACCAAAATGCTTACCGATGTAAAGTATTCGGATTTTAAAGACCAAATATATTATGCCCTTGCTGAGTTGAGTGAGCGCATAGGTAACAAAGAAGATGAAGTAAAATACCTAAACCTATGTGTGCGCGAAGTAAGCAGTAACAAGCGTCAGCAGGCATTGGCACACTTGCGCTTGGGCAATATTTATTTTGAGCAAGAGTTATACAAACGCTCGTACTTACATTACGATAGTGCACTTACGGGCGCCACCAAGCAACAATTGCCCAACTACATAGAGTTGGATAACCGCCGTGGCACGCTTAAACGCTTGGTTGCCAACTTAGATACTATAAGCAACGAAGATAGTTTGCAACGCATAGTAGCTCTATCGCCAAAGGAACGAGAAAAATTTATTGCCAATTATATTGATGTGCAAGTAAAAAAAGAAGAGGCCGAAAAAGCACAAAAAGCGCAAGAACTAACGGCCGCTGCCAACGAAAATAAAAACACTACCGATGTGCAAGGTGGTTGGTATTTTTATAATGCCAATGCACGTAGCAAAGGATTGCAAGATTTTACTACCAAGTGGGGAAGCCGACCGTTGGAAGATAATTGGCGCAGAAGTAGTAAGGAAGCTAACAATCCGTTAGATGCAGAGGTGCCACCTGCCGAAGAAGAAAAACCAAAAGACGAAAAAGAAAAAACCGCTACTGCTACAGTACCCAAACCTAAAGACGAAAAAACGGTAGCAAGTACCGAAACAAAATCTAAAGTAGTAACAGATATTGATGCGTATTTAAAAACATTACCACTGTCGGACACGCTACTGGCAAGTTCTACAGCACGTATTGTAAATGCGTATTATGGTGCCGCAAGCATATACCGTGAGGAGTTGTTGAACAACCAAAAAGCCATAGCTATGTTTGAGGAATTGCTACAACGTTTCCCCGAAAATAAATATAAATTGGTAACCTATTATCAATTGTATCGCTTGTATTTAACGGAGAAAAACCAACCTTTGGCAGATAAATACAAAAACATAATACTTAAAGATTATGAGTTTACCGAGTACGGACAATTAGTAAGCAACCCCGAATACAACATACAAAGCGAAAAAGCCAAAGCTAAGGCAGGAAAGCTGTACGAGCAAGCGTTTGAATCGTATAAGGAGGGCGAATATTCAAGCGTATTAAGCATTAGTAATACAGCATTAAAGTTGTATAAGTCTAACGATTTAACGCCTAAGTTCTTGTACTTAAAAGCATTAGCCGAAGGAAAAATAAAAAACATATCTACCATGGTTGATGAGTTAAATGCACTAATAGCAAAGTATCCGCAAGACCCTATAAAAGCACAAGCACAAGCCGTGTTAGATGCGGTGGCTAAAAATAAAGTAAACGACAATAACATAAACAACGGCGACACTACCAGTTTTTATAAAGCTGATAATACCGCAGAGCTTATATTCATTGCCTTATTTACTACTGATAACAAATTGGAAAGCATAAAAAATGGCGTGTCGGATTTTAACACCACTAAGTTTGAATCGCAACAACTGTCGTTATCTACATTAGTATTTGACCAAACCAACACATTATTAATTGTAAAAACCTTTGCAAAAACAGAAACTGCTACCAACTATTTTAAAACCTTAAAAACCGACGATGCCATAAAAAACGCAAGTAGTTGGCAACCATTTTTAATAACACAAGAAAACCTTACCAAACTATACAATAGCAAACGTTTGACGGATTATGTAACGTTTTTTACCAAAACGTATTCTATACAATAATGGAACGTACGGCTAAGTATATATTGTACGACGGCAATTGCAAATTTTGTACCCGCACCACACAGTGGTTGCTCAGTTACGATAAGCAAAATATACTTACTGCACTAGCAGTACAAGCGCCCGAAGCTCGTGCTATACTAAAGCAAAGTGGCGTACAGTTTGTAAACCTCAGCACCATTTATTTTATTGATAATGGGCAAGTATATACCAAATCGGTAGCAGCATTTAAGATAATTAGTTATCTAAGCAAACCTGTATATTACCTAAGTTATTTGCACATATTACCCACTTGGGGTACTAACTTTGGGTATGATGTTGTGGCCAAATACAGGCATAAATTGTAAGTTGTAATTACACGTTTACTCATTGAGCGTTGTTTTAAATTGGTGCAATAAATAATAAGAATAAAAAAAGAGGTACATAATTTTACTTTATGTACCTCTTTTTTTGTTTTTTACAACGTTCGTTTATATTTGATTCAATCAATTAAATACAAACGAAAAATGAAAAAACTTCAACTCCTTGCTTTACTAATTAGTTTATCCTCATTTGTTTTTGCGCAAAATCGCTTAGCACAAACCGAACTCATAGACCAAGAAAAATTAGAATATTTTGGTTTAATGCCCGAGCCTGTTACCATTGATTATAGCAATTATACAACTAATGCCACACAAAAAACTACAGCGCTTCCACTAATATATGATATGCGCACTACAGGCGGTATTACTACCGTAAAAAACCAAGGTGCATGCGGTTCGTGTTGGTTGTTTCCAAGTATGGGAGCGGTAGAGTCCCGATGGAAACGTTTGGGAATGGGCGACTATGATTTATCGGAAGATAACTTAAAACATTGCCATAATTATACGTACCAACCTTGCCAAGGTGGTAACAGATTAATGGCTACTGCTTATTTCTCAAGAGGGAAAGGTCCTGTTGATGAAACTGCCGACCCATACACTGCAAGTTCAACACCTGGTTGCCCAGTAGGTTTAACTCCTGTAGCCAATGTTACCGAAGCATGGTTTTTACCCAACAAAAGCATTCCCGATATTAAGCAAGCGGTATATAATTATGGTGCGGTGTACAACACGTTTTTTTGGAATAGTAAATGGTACAACTCAAGTAAACGAATTTATTGTCAAACCAAAGATACCACAGCACCCAATAACCACGCAGTGCTAATAGTAGGTTGGAACGATACCATAACTACCCCTTTAGGTAAAGGTGTTTGGATAATTAAAAACAGTTGGGGCCCAAGCTGGGGCGATGCAGGTTTTTTTTACCTGTCGTTTCATGATAAGGAAGGTGCGCAAGACCCTACTATTTGGGTAAACAGAGCCGACTACAACGCAAAGCAAGTATTTCATGGTTATGATGAGTTGGGTTGGAACTCGGGTATAGGAGGAGCAAATACAAGTTATGGCATGGTTAAGTTTACGGCAAGTACTAACCAAATACTCAAACAAATAGCAACCTACGCAGTAGTGCCAAACACTACTATTTCGGCCGAAATATATAGCAATTTTACAGGTACTACCTTCTCAGGGTTATTAGGAACTGTTGCCGCCAAAACGGTAAAATATGCTGGCTATTATACCCTAGATGTAGTTAGCCCTATAAACTTAACGGCAGGTACCACGTTTTTTGTAAAATATAAAATTAGTAATACTACCACTATATTTCCACTGGCTGTAGAAGCTAATATAGCAGCATACACAACCAATGCCGTAATAGAAACAGGAAAATGCTGGACAAGTATAAACGGTACTACTTGGAGTGCATTAGGTGCAAATACAACGAGTAGAAAATACGACTTGTGCCTAAAAGCAATAGCCGAAGAAAGTTGCGATTTTTTAAAACCTAAAATAGTAAAAACACTTACTAACCTATGTTCGGGGCAAAGTACTACATTTACCGTTACGTCCAACATTGCGGCCGTAAGCTACCAATGGCAAGTAAGTACTGATAATGGTGCTACATGGGCCAACGTAGTTGATGGTACTAAATACTCGGGCGCACTTACCGCCAACCTAATAGTAGCTAGTGTATTGTTAAGTTTGGATAACTACCAGTACAGATGTAGTGTAACCAGTGCTT
Organism: Bacteroidia bacterium; assembly: GCA_040080595.1. Classification (GTDB taxonomy): domain Bacteria; phylum Bacteroidota; class Bacteroidia; order UBA4408; family UBA4408; genus JACMRI01. Next base: position 4,777 of record JBEBIC010000146.1, read on the forward strand.
GTAATATGGTGTATACCAATGCTACAGTACTGCGTGTTACTTCTTTTCCAGTGGTGGTTATACAACCTATGAATGTAGTGTGTGGCTTAAACGATGGCGTAATATTTAGTACCGAAGTAGCCAACCCTAGCAACTGTAGCTATCAATGGCAAATGCAAACCGTAGGTGCTAAATCGTGGACAAACTTGGTGGATAACGCTACTATAATAGGCGCTACCAGCAACGAAATATATGTAGAAGCTAACACCACTTACGACAACAAAAAATTTAGATGCCGTTTAAAAAGTACTTGTAATACTTCATACAAATATTCTACTACTGCACTACTAACAATAGATCCTACCTTAGCTACTGGAGGAGGAGCATCAAGAGAGTATGCTCAATTAAAAGCAGAACAAATAAACACAGGCGATAAAAATGAGGAAATTGCCAATGCTAATTTTATGATGTATCCTAACCCAGCTAACCACACCGTAAACATAGATTATAGTGTGCTAAACAACGCACAAGTGCAAATAACACTGTATGATATGCTTGGTAGAAATGTGAGTGATATTATGAATAATGAATTAGAAACAGGCGACCATTCTACCGAAGTAAATACACTAAATTATGAAAACGGTACATACATTATTATAGTAAACATAAAAGAGGAAACAGGTAAAATAATAACGGTACAAAAACGTTTAACTATTTTGCATTAAACCAATAGCGCTATTATTTACAACAGTAAAAAGCGTGCTATGTTTATTAAGTAATGTTGTTAAATAGGCGTTTTTTTTATTGGTATTAGTATTTATTTAATGGCGGTTAAAATAGGCTTGCCTAAGCACAGCCTTAAAGCCGTACTACAAAATTTGGAACAACAACATTACCTAAACATCAAATTAAATGACCCTACCTGCCCAGCTTATAGCCGACCTCAATACACATAATATAAACACTACGGCATTAACCGAGGCACACGATACCAAACCACTTACAAGTATTAGGTACAACACACATAAAATAACTCCGCCCATTGCTACTGCGCCAGTAGCATGGTGTGCACAGGCAAATTACTTGAGCCAGCGCCCGTTTTTTGCACACGACCCATTGTGGCACGCAGGTGCATATTATGTACAAGAAGCTAGCTCAATGCTTGTAGGCTGGGCGTTACAACAGCTTACCACACCTACTGATACGCTAACAGTACTTGATGCCTGCGCTGCACCTGGAGGAAAATCTACTCATTTATTATCAGTACTAAATGCTAATTCGGTATTGGTATCCAACGAAGTTATAAAAACAAGAGTATCTGTATTGCTCGAAAATACTACCAAATGGGGGCATAACAACCACATAATAACCAACAACGACACTACCCATTTTACAGCATTAGAAAACACATTTAACGTACTGGTAATAGATGCGCCCTGTAGCGGTAGTGGTTTGTTTAGAAAAGATATAGCTGCACTTGATGAATGGAGCGAAGCAAATGTAAACCTGTGTAACCAACGCCAACAGCGCATTTTACACGATTTAGCACCCACACTTACACCTAACGGATTACTTATATACAGTACCTGTTCATACTCTACCGCCGAAAACGAAACCATTGCCGACCAAATTATAGGCATGGGTTTTACCAGTATTCCACTTTTAATTAACCAAGATTGGGGCATTACACACACACAATCTGCCACGCACCATGCACATGGCTACCGCTGTATGCCACATTTAACCAAGGGCGAAGGGTTTTATATTGCGTGCTTTCGCAAAAATAACGACGATGATTATACGGAACAATACAGTAGTAAAAACCGTACAAACGATGTATTTAAAGCATTAGACAAAAAAACAAGCGCTAGCCTAACTAACTATATTAACGACTTAAGTAATGTATTTAGCTATGCGGGTGGTTTGCACCAATTTCCTACTGAGCGTTTGCCATTGCTACAAAAAATAAGTAAGCAACTGTATATAAAAAAAGCGGGGTTGTGTATAGGCGAGTTAGTAGGCAACGACCTTATACCCCACCACGATTGGGCTATGAGCATACACCCACCTACCACATTTAACACGGTTGATATTGACTTGGAAACAGCCTTAACCTATTTGCGCAAAAATAATTTTACCTTGCCCCATGCTCCCAAAGGTTGGATATTACTTACGTACCAACACGTATGCTTAGGCTTTATAAAAAACTTGGGCAACCGTTTAAATAACTATTATCCTACTAATTACAGATTATTAAAATAAAAATAAGTGGATGTATTGCCATTTGTAAAATGCACTAACAAATTACACTTAACAAACCATATTATTTACAAGCATTGATTATTAAAACCAATAT
>JBEBIC010000147.1:0-7091 GCA_040080595.1 Bacteroidia bacterium
AACTGAATTTATTAAGCACTCATATAAAATAAACACCACCAGAAATGTCCACTTGAACTAAACGTATCTAAAAAAACACCAGAAATGTCTATTACACCAAAAAAACTTAAACTAGACCAAGCGTATTTATATTTTAATCCAGTATTAATAATAATGTGTATCATTTGCTAAACCACTGTGTCTTGAACGTATCTAGGGCTTTAAATTTGGTTTATGAAAACATAATTATAATAAAAAAAGCGTTGTAACAATTTAGTTACAACGCGTTTATCTAATAAGTTTGTATTGTGTTAAAAGTAAAGACTATTAATTTGTTATTACTTAATGCTATTCGTAATATTTATCTCTCTTGGTTGGTGCGGGTTATAGCCTTTTTGTAACAATAAGTTTTTAAGCATTGCTGCTGTAAATACCGCTTCGTTTTCGCGCATATTGGAGTTGTAACTTACCCATACTTGTAGTTGCGCATTGGTTTTACCCGCTTTATATTCCGTTTTGGAATCAGTTACGTTTATCATCTTTTTTATTTCAGTGTCTAACACCGCAACTTCTTCAACCGTTTTAATACCATCAAATGGGTAATATACCAGTATTTTTTTAGCGGTAGCACTATTTTCTGATTGGGCTTGTGTATTAGTGGCATTTATACAAAATGCACTTGCTAGTACTATTATTATTTTTTTCATTTTTTTAGATGTTATTTTTTTGTTGTTAAATTCCCATTATGGCTAAAACTACTACTATCGCTAAATACACTATGTATAAACCTACTCTTACACCAGAACCTACACCGTATCCTTTCCATGTTTGTTTGCGTTTTTTATTTTCGGCGGTTTGTCGGTAAGCTTTGCTATATGCTTCGTTTTTCATTAATTGGCGGTTAGGATAACCTAAGTTTTCGTCTTTAATTGGATTTTTTGTAACTGTAAATGCAGGTATTAAAGCTAATAATGGACCACACACCACGGCAGTTGCACCAGTACCGCAAGCGGCATCTTTATACTTAGTATAATATAGCTCAGCGTCTTGTTCTCCTTGTACAGCCATTTTACTATCGTTATAATTAGTACCTGTAGCACTTGGACTATTGTTTATAATAGTTCCGTTGGTTGTAGAAGTGGCATCACGTGTATATAAATCTTCGGTTTTGGGCGTAGTACTTACTGTGGTATCATTAGGTTTAACTACTTTGTTAAAACTTTCTACTCTACCGTCGGCAAATGTAATTTTGCTCACTTCGGCTTTTTGCAAGGTAAATGTTCCACTATCTTGCTTGTCAAATAATCTATACACTATTGCAAAATAGGTCATATCTATTACTTTAGCTTTTATTTCAATGCCTTTTTCGGTGGTAATAAAATCTTGCGCTTGTGCACTATTAGCTAATAGTAATGCTAATAAAGAAGTGTAGATTATGTTTTTCATAACAAATGTAATTAAACGTTAATTTAAAGTACTTATCTAATAAGAGATACCGTTCCACTATAGTAACGGTCTTTGCCTGTGGTTTCTTCTAATTTTATTTTATACACATACACACCTACTGGTGCATCGCTACCATCGTGTAATTTACCGTCCCAGCCTTGATTAGGCGCGCCACTCAAAAACACTTTTTCGCCCCAACGGTCGTAAATACGTACTATGTAATTTTTAAAGTAAATTCCTTTTGGATAAAATACTTCGTTAATATTATCGCTGTTAGGCGTAAACGAATTAGGTATAAAGAATGATAAGTTTGGATTAATTTTAACTGGGTGCGTAACCGAATCGTAACAAGCAAACTGATTTACCACTCTTAAACTAACCATATACAGTCCTGTATCAGTATATGTATTTAATACACTTGGTGCCATACTTGTTATTAACTCGTTAGTTTCGCCAAAGTTCCATTGTACTGCAATAACATCAGTGCTTGAATTATTATCAAACGTAATATTAGGGTCAAGTATTGTAGTTTCTTCAGGCGTAGCGGTAAATGCTGCTTTTGGATTAGGATTAATATTTACAAATGCGGCATAAGGTAATACCGAGGTACACCCCTCTGCTGTAGTGGCGGTAAGCGTTACATCATACGCACCTTTATCAGTATATAAGTGTGATGGATTGGGTGATATTGATGTTGAACCATCACCAAAATCCCATAACCAATCTGTAATAGTTGATGGTGGCGCTACTGTACTATTAGCACTGCTAAATAATACGGTTAATCTTTCGCAACCATTAGTGTTGGGCGATGTAAAATCGGGTACTGGCATAGGGTTTACGGTAATAGTTACGGGCGCTACAGGTACATTAGTGTTACAGGCATCAGTAATATTAACTCCATATTGTTGGGTGGTTAATGGCGTTATGTTTAATGTATCATTATCTATATTAGAAGGGTGTTGTGCCACTGGCGATAAACTTGGTACCTCAACCCACGTATAGGTATAAGGTCCTTTACCGTTAAATGGTGCAGCATCAATATTAACCCAAACTTGCCCCTCACTGCCTTCGCACACGGCATCATCAGCACCTAAAGTAGCTGTAAATGGTGGTGGAGGAACTAAAAATACAAAAGTATCAGCCTTACAACCATTAGCGTCAGTTATTTCTACTGTTGTTTTTCCTTTGGGCAAGCCTGTTAATGTTGCAAAAGCACCGTTAGGAGATACTGTAACGCCTGCATTTGGTATAGCTACAAAGGTATATAATGGACTGTTAGCATTTGGTGTGCCTCCTGTACCTTTAAATGTAACTAAACCATCAGCCGATAATGGGCAGGTAAGTTTAGTGCCATTAATAGAATCTATACTTAATTTGGTTGGTTGAGTTATAACTATATTGCGTAATGTAGAGTCGCAACCTGCAGCATCAGTAACTATTACGTGATATGTACCAGCTATTAGCGCTGTTGCGGTGCTATCCAACTGTACACCAGGTGTGGGTAAAAAATTAAACGAATACGGTTGATTTCCGCTAGTTACGGTTACTTGTATTTCGCCATCGTTACCACCAAAACAACTTACCATAGTAGAATCTTTGTACGTAGTTTTTAATGGGTCAAAATTAGTGAGTGCAAAATTACCATATTGTGTAATGTTACCTTGTGTTACGTCTTTGTTTGCGGCATTATTAGTACCACCAAGTACATTCCACTTAGTGTCGTAACGCATTACTTTTAGTTTAGCTTCGGTTATTACGTTAGTACTTGCTGCGGTAGCGTCCCACTCATTATCTACATAGCCTAATGTAAGTTGAGATGCAGGCGTAGCGCTGTATCCAGTAGGATTTATCACATAAAAACGGTCGTTGGTATGTGTAGCCCATTCCAAACCACACGGACTATTTAGGTTGGGTACACCGTTGGGTAATGGTCGGTTGTTAGTAGCTGGAGTTGTAAGAGTAGGATAAGTTGAGAACGTAACTTTTCCGTTCAAATCGGCAATATTTACTGCTGGCTGAAACGTTACTGGAACAGGTGCTAAACCTGCAAAAAAAGTAGTGCTAAACGGTACTGTAAACTGTGTGCCTGCTGTTGCGGCTACTATATTCCATTTTACAGTACCGTAGCCTGTGGCAAAATCGGTTTCGCTTATTATACTACCGCCTCCTGCAAAAACAATAGCAGCGGTAGGCCCTGCGGGTATGGTGTTGGTTACTGTTAATGTTTTGCTATTTAGCATCAAAAACAAACTACCTAAATCCAAATGCCCTGTAGTACCCGAAACGGTTGTATTTACGTTTAACTGTACGGGTTTGCCTGCTAGTATAAAGTTATTAAATGTAGTTTCGGTAGTGCCGTCAATGGTGTGTATAGGTACTGCTACCGATGGAGCGCCTGTAAATGTAACAGTACCAAAATCAGGGTCTAAAGCACTACCTGTGGAGTTATTGCGCCAGTTTTCGCTTACAAAAATATCTCCTTGATTGTGTATTTTACCCACGTTAGCAGCAGTATTATCGTCGTTTACAACTTCGCCCAATACAGTTATAAAAGCACCTGGTTGTATAGTAATCTCAGCACCTTTGTTGTACAATAAATTGGGATTTTGCGCATTAGCAATACTAGTAAAGCTTGCAAGCGCTATGGAAAATAAAGTAGATTTTTTCATGATAGAAAATTAATATTTATGGTTGCTAATATAGTATTCATTATTGAATAATGAGCATTAAATTGAAGAATAAAATATTTTTGTAAAAATGACGTTATATAGTTACTTAAAAAACTATTTTTACAAAAAAAACATCTCAAATGAAAAAATCAATTTTAGTACTATCTGCGTATGTAATTGTAGCATTAACTGCTTGTAACCAACATACCGACGAGGAATACAATACGGTAGATAAATCGCGCTTAACAGCCGAAAACATGACCAAAGAACAAGCTAATGCGCTTATAGAAAAAGACAGTGTAATAGGTAATTTTCTTAGTTCTTTTAACGAAATACAAAGTAACCTTGACGAGATAAAACAAAAAGAAAACATAATAAGCGTAAGTCGTTCGGGCAATGCAGAAAGTGCTAATGATAACAAAGAGCAAATATTACAAGACATAAGTTCGATAAACGAATTGATGCAAAAAAACAAAGATAAATTAGCCGCATTGCAAGGTAAAATTAAGAATGCTAATTTTAAAAATGCGGCATTACAAACTTTAGTAGAGCGCTTAACTAACGATATAAAAGCTAAAGATGAGCAAATAGCTACATTGCAAGAGCAGTTAGCAAACGGCAACGAAGCCTTTAAAGATTTGCTTGGGCAATACGACAAAAAAACAGCCGATTTGGATAAAACCAATGACAATTTAAGTAAAACTACCAGCCAGTTGCAAACTGCTTATTATGCTTATGGCACAAGTAAAGAACTAAAAGCTAATGGAGTTATAAGCAAAGAAGGTGGGTTTATTGGTTTGTGTAAATCGGAAAAATTGGCTACTAATTTTAATAAAAAATATTTTACTAAAGTAAATATTAAGGACACTAAAAACATTGCATTAAATTGCAAAAAAGCTAAAGTATTATCTACACACCCATCAGCCAGTTATACTATTGTACTAAAAGATAAAAAGGTGGAAGGTATAGATATTACTGACGAAGAAGAGTTTTGGAGTGCTAGTAAATACTTAGTAATTGAAATAGAAAACTAAGCACAATGGGTATGCGCAAAGTAAGTGCTACACTACTTAGTAACAAACGAAAAAAAGAAAATGACGCTGGTTTTGGCGCATTAAATTCAACACGACTTATTAATAAAAATGGTACTGCCAATGTTAATCGCATTGGCGTGCCTTTTAGCCAGCGCTTTAGTTTGTACCATTATCTTATAGGCATAAGTTGGGTGCATTTTTTAGGGTTAATTTTCGCATTTTATTTTGTGGCTAATTTGTTTTTTGCAAGTCTTTATATCGCTATTGGTGTGGAGCAACTTTCGGGCGCAAATGTTCAATCGTGCGGATTATTGTTTTGGGACGCATTTTTTTTTAGCGCACAAACCTTATCTACCGTGGGTTACGGGCATATAGCCCCTGTTGGTTTTGGTGCTAATGTACTTTCTAGCATAGAGGCATTACTTGGTTTATTGGTATTTGCGCTTATTACAGGTTTGGGGTATGGGCGTTTTGCCAAGCCCGACGCTTCTCTTATTGTAAGTAAAAATATGTTAATAGCGCCCTACTTAGATGGGCAAGGGCTTATGTTTAGATTTGGAAATGCTCGTAATGAAAGTCTTATTGAAGCTGAAGTAGAAATGATGTTTAGTTACCTACCGCAAAATAAAGAAGCGAAAGCTCCTCGTACTTTTTTAAAATTGAATTTGGAACGTAGTAAAATAGGAATGCTCTCGCAAACATGGACAGTAGTACACCCTATAGATGAGGACAGTCCGTTGAAAGAAATGAACCCCGAAATACTTACCAATAGCGACGCAGAAGTAATTGTGTTTTTTAAGGCCTTTGACGAAAAATTTAATCAAACGGTACACCGCAGGTTTTCGTTTACACACCACGAAATTGTATGGAACGCTAAGTTTACATCTGTCCTAAGCCTTGATGAAGCCAGTGGAAATATACAGGTTGATTTTAATAAGATAAACGAATACGATACGTTAAATTAATTAGCGTATTGTTGTAACCATATTAGCGCACGCTCTTTAGTTTTAAAGCTACGTACAGGCGATTTTAAGTGTGATAAACGTAAAAATACATTTACATACAAATGTTGCGATTCGTTAGGTGTAATAATAGCACTTGCCAATGTATATTTTTTAAACAACTTACTTTTTACTAAGTCTTTTACATCTTTTTCTATGTGTACTTGCTCGTTGGCAGTAATTATACAGGGGAAAACGGTGTTGTGCATTTTATTAATGATACGTAATTCATCTATTATTTCAAAAAACTCCACGTTACTCAACACCTCATTACACGTAACATCTACGTGTATTATATTATCGGGGCGAAGTGTGAGTATAACAGACATTTTTTTGAAATAGTGTATTAAAAATAAATTACTTAATATAAAATTATAACATAATTATGAGTAATGCAAATAAATCTTTAAAAATAAATTTGAACTGTTTAATAATTACAACGGTATATTACTGTGTTTTTTGCGAGGCATTGTATCTACTTTATTTTCTAGCATTTTAAACGCCGAAATTAATTTAGCACGTGTATCTTCAGGTTTTATAACCTCATCTATAAAGCCACGTTCGGCAGCACGGTAAGGATTGGCAAATAAAGTATTGTACTCGTTTTCTTTTTCTTTCCAAGCAGCATCTCTATCTGTAGCGGTGTTTATTTCGTTTTTAAATATAATTTCGGCAGCACCTTTAGCTCCCATTACGGCTATTTCGGCAGTAGGCCATGCAAAGTTAAGGTCGCAACCTATGTGCTTGCTATTCATTACATCGTACGCTCCGCCGTAAGCCTTGCGGGTAATAACGGTAACACGCGGTACGGTAGCTTCGCTAAATGCAAATAATAATTTGGCGCCATGTGTAATTATCCCCTTCCATTCTTGGTCAGTTCCTGGTAAGAAACCTGGCACATCTTCAAACGTTAATAATGGAATATTAAAGGCATCGCAAAAACGTACAAAACGTGCTGCTTT
>JBEBIC010000006.1:0-29346 GCA_040080595.1 Bacteroidia bacterium
GCCCATTTACCTAAAAACACTTCCAGTATAGGAAACGCTTTTCCTGGCCAAGCCAATTGTAAACGGAAAAATATAGACATAGTCATAGCTATAACCCCCATAATAATAGCAGTAAGCAAATATTGCTTAGATATCATTTTATGGTCGGTACAAAATACGTACTTTTCTATCCAATGTTGCTCTTCATGGTCGTCGTGGTCATGCGAATGATCGTGTGCGTCATGATGTACATTAGCGTGAGCCGCTGCGTCGTGTGCGTGTTCGTTATTATTACTCATTTCTATTTATAATTTAATATTTTAACTAATGATGTATGAATTATGTGTGCTTATTACTTTACCGCAACTACAGCTACCGAATCGGCAGGGGCTGGTGCCAATAGTGTTTCGGCTAATGTTTTTTGCTCTGCTAACCATTTTTTATACTCAGCAGGAGTATCTACTACTATATCCATTTGCATATTCCAGTGCGACGATCCACATATTTTAGCACACAATAACACGTACTTAAATTTAGGGTTTTTCAACTTCGTTTGCATTTCGGCAGTAGTAATAGTTGGCGTAAAGTGCATTTGAGTACTCATACCTGGCACACAATTCATTTGTGCTCTAAAATGTGGCATATACGCTGAATGTATTACATCTCTTGAGCGCATTTTAAAATTTACTGGCACGCCTACTGGTATGTGCAATTCGCCTTTTACTATTTTATCATCTTGGCTTGCTACACTGTCCATTAATATTCCTAATTCGTTAGCACCTTCTATTTTCATATAGTTATTAGGACCTAATTTATTATCAGCACCTGCATAACGTGCAGTCCAGTTAAATTGTTGTGCATACAATTCTATCTCTTGCATACCATCGGTAGGCAAAGTGGTTATTGTATTCCAACTTTTAATACCATAAGCAATTATTACAGTTAAAACAATAGCTGGAACTACTGTCCATATCATTTCTATTTTGTTGTTGTGCGAATAAAACACTGCTTTTTGCCCTTCTTTACCTGCATATTTCCAAGAAAAATAAGCTAAAAATATATGTGTTAATACAAACGGTATAAAAATGATAACCATGTTCACGTCCATTAACCAATCAGTAATAACACCATGTTCCGATGCTGATACTGGTAACAAACGTGGCCCATACTCTATTAACTGCCAAGCTACAAAAGCAAAAAAGGCAGCAAAATATACAATAAATAATTTACCTTGTAGTTCGTTATCTTTTACGGTTGCGTTTTCCGAAAGTGTACCTTTCATTTTACGCGAAAGGTTATACACATTCATTAACTGCCATAGCGCATATACAGCTAATGCTATTACTACTAAAATTAATTTTACCATGATTTTTTTATTTTTATAATTATGTGTTTTTCAAAAACGGATTAAATATTGTGGTTCAACGCCTCTTTTAGCATTGGGTGATTTTTTGCAACAAGAGGAGCGCTAGCAAGGCTTCTCATTACTACAAACATAAACAAGCCTCCAAAAAATGCTGTTGCGCCAATTTCGCTCCATCCAAAGTTATAATTGCTTCCTACTGTTCCTGGCATTACCATTAAGTACATATCTAACCAGTGGCCTACTAATATAATAATGGCAGCAGTTGCTACTACACTCAGTTTACGTTTACCATCACGTGTCATTAACACTAAGAATGGTGTAATAAAATTAATAGCAAAATTTAATAAAAATAACGGGCGATAAGTTGTTAAACGTGGTATAAAGTAAGCTACCTCCTCAGGCAAGTTACCAAACCAATACAACATTAATTGTGCAAACCATAAATAAGCCCAAAATACCGAGAAGCCAAACATAAACTTACCAATATCATGCACATGGCTTTCTTGTAAACCTGGTATTAAACCTTGACGTTTTAAATAAACCACTATTAAGCCCATCATAGATAAACCCGAAACCCAACCCGATGCAAATACATACCAGCCAAATAAGGTAGAGAACCAATAAGGATCTATACTCATTATAAAATCCCAAGCCATCATAGATGATGATACTAGATACAACACTAAAAATGCAGCCGATAATTTACGGTTTTTCATATACATTGACGTTCCTCCTAATTCGTCTTCTGCTAAAGCATTTTTACGTATTAATAGTGAAAATGTTATCCATATTGCAAAATAAATAACCATACGAATAGCAAAGAATGGAACGTTTAAGAACGATGCTTTTTTAGATAAATGGTGGTCTAACACCTCCATAGTCCAAGGATAAATATCTTTGTGTCCCAAAGCAAATATAATAATCATAAACACTCCAGCTACCCATATATAACTGCTCATTGCTAATGGAATACGCTTAATAATAGCGCTCCAACCAACCTCTGCTACGTACTGAATACATACAAAAGCCAAGCCCGCTAAGGCTATAACCATAAAGAAAAAATTGCCTAAAAGCAAACTTGCCCAAGTACGGGTCATATCTCCTTCGGGAGCATTTATTGCACCAAGTACAATGCCTAAAACACCTACTGCCATAAGCACGGCAGCTACTAACTTGTGTCGTTGTGTAAATGTAAAATTCATATTACTGTTTGATAAATTATCTGTGTTTATATTATTTAACCGCTGGTGCAACTACTGCCTTTGTTGTGTCCGAAACTAACATACTAGCCTCGTCCTTTATTCCTAAACCTTCTCGTTGCAATTTATTTACATAAGCTACTAATTTCCAACGTTCAGTTTTGTTTAATTGTGATGCGTGCCCACCCATTAAACCTTTTCCAAAGTGTAAGGTGTGAAACATTTTACCGTCAGGCAAAGCTTTGTGCGCATCGTCATAATAAGAAGGTACAGGAAAAGCCTCGCCTTTTACTTTAATAGAACCTACCCCGTCTCCTTTTTCGCCGTGGCAGTGTATGCAATATTTAGTAAATAACTCTTTACCTTCAGTTTCTGCTTTTGCTATATCTGTTAATGGGTTTTTTAAACCTGCACCAGCCGCTTCGTAGCCCTCAGGCGTATTAGCAAATTGGTAAGGTTCAAAACCACGTGCAATAGTTCCTTCAACTGGCATAAATGCTGTAGGAATCATTTCGCCATTTAATTGGGTTTGAGAGTAAGTTTCCAAAGCTGGTCCACGATACATATCGGGCATATACTCTACACCTGGGCTTAGTGGATTACGGTTACACGAGCTCATTGCTAATACAGCAACTGTTGCACCTGTAACTAATAAGCTATATGATTTATTTATTTTCATTGTCTATATCTTATTTTTAAAAATTAGGCTACAAACTCAACAGCACCGTGAGCACGCAATTCGTTCATTATTTCTTGTTCTTTTGATGGGTCTTTTACCAATACTTTCATAGCAAAATGATCATCGGTAATGCGGTCGTGTATATGCGGAGCGGTTACACCTGGTAATAATTTACTACGTAAATAAAATGTTATAACCATACCGTGTGCTGTACATAACACCGTACCTTCAAACGATACTGGTATAAACGCTAGTACGTTTTTCCAGTAGGCAAAGTTGGGCTTACCTCCTATTTCCATAGGCCAATCGTATATCATGGTGTACCATATTAACAACGATATTAAACTTAACCCTATACAACCATAAATAAATGCACAAGTAGATAAACGAGATGGATTTAAACCTAACTCATGATCTAAACCGTGTATTGGAAACGGCGATATTACGTCCTTAATTTTTATTCCTTTGCTGCGCAATGGTTTAATGCTGTGCATTACTGCATCGTCGTCATTAAATATTGCATAAATGTATTTGCTCATTGTAGTGTAATTTTAATAATTCGATATTAATGACTTGAAGCTAATTCTCCGTGTTCTTTTTGATGTTTTTTGGCTTGCGTACTCGACGATTTTACAATCGTTTTTAACTCGCTCATTGCTATTACTGGGAAGAATTTAGCAAACAATAAGAACAATACAAAGAACAATCCTAACGAACCAATAAATATACCCACCTCAGTAAACGTTGGGTGGTGCATACTCCAGCTAGATGGTAAAAAGTCGCGGTGTAATGATGATACGATAATTACATAACGCTCAAACCACATACCTATGTTTACAAATATAGACACAACAAATGTTAATGCAACTGATGTACGTGCTTTTTTACTCCAGAATATTTGTGGCGAGAACACGTTACATGTCATCATGCTCCAATATGCCCACCAGTAAGCTCCTGTTGCACGGTTTACAAAACAGTACGATTCATATTCCACACCACTATACCAAGCTATAAAGAACTCTGTAATGTAAGCGCAACCTACTATTGAACCTGTAATCATAATTACACGATTCATCATATCTATGTGATAAATAGTGATGTAAGCCTCTAAGTTTAATATTTTACGTGTAATAATTAACAAAGTTTGAACCATTGCAAATCCTGAGAATATAGCTCCTGCTACGAAATACGGAGGGAATATTGTAGTGTGCCAACCTGGTATAATAGAAGTAGCAAAATCCATAGATACAATAGTGTGTACCGAAAGTACCAACGGTGTTGATAAACCCGCTAATACTAAAGAAACTTCCTCAAAACGTTGCCAGTTTTTAGCAGTACCCATCCATCCAAATGAAACTGTACTGTAAAACGACTTACGCCAAGGTGCTAGGTTTTTAGCAATTGCACGGTCGCGCAGTACAGCAAAATCTGGAATAAGACCTGTGTACCAAAATACTAATGATACTGAGAAATAAGTAGATATTGCAAACACGTCCCAAACCAATGCCGAGTTAAAGTTTACCCATAACGACCCAAACTGATTAGGTAACGGTAATGGCCAATAAGCTACCCACGGACGACCCATGTGAGACACAATAAAACTAGCTGCGCATATTACAGCAAATATAGTCATTGCCTCTGCCGATCGGTTAATTGATAAACGCCATTTTTGACGAAATAACAATAATACTGCTGAGATTAACGTACCAGCGTGACCAATACCTACCCACCAAACGAAGTTAGTGATATCCCAAGCCCAACCAATGGTTTTGTTGGTTCCCCAAGTACCCAAACCTGTACCTAAAGTGTAACTAACGCAAGCTATCCACCAAGCAAGGCAAACAGCAGCAACTGTAAATGCTGCGTACCATAATTTTGTGGGCTTTTGCTCTATTGGGCGGCAAATGTCTTCGGTAATGTCATGCAAGGTCTTATCTTGTAAGATGAGGGGCTTGCGTAAAGGCGATTCGTAATGCGACATTGATTTATTATTTAATAGTTAAAAATATTCTTTAATTAATTATGGTGTTCGGTAGTTGCATGCGCTTCGGTAGCGTGTCCTTCGGCGTGTGCCTCGTGTCCCGCTTCGTGGTGAGCTTCTGCAAAAAACTTAGTTCCTTCGTTGTTGCGTATTTTTGTTTGATAGAACACTGACGGTTGTACGTTTAATTCTTCTAACAAATGGTACATTCTATCATCAGCTTTAGCTTTAGTAACAGCACTTGTTGTGTCGTTATTATCACCAAATATAATAGCTCCTGTAGAACATGCTTGCTGACAAGCAGTTTTAATTTCGCCATCAACTGGGCGACGGCTTTCTTTTTTCGCTTTTAATTTACCTTCTTGAATACGTTGTACACACATTGAGCATTTTTCAATAACTCCACGTGTACGTACTGTTACGTCAGGGTTTAATACCATACGCTCTACTTCGCCCAACATAGTGTAGTCAAATTTCTCGTTCTCGGTATAACGGAACCAGTTAAAACGACGTACTTTATAAGGGCAGTTATTAGCACAATAACGTGTACCCACGCAACGGTTATAAGTCATTTGATTTAATCCTTCAGAGCTATGTGTAGTAGCCAATACAGGACAAACATTTTCGCAAGGTGCGTGATTACAGTGTTGGCACATTACAGGTTGGAACACTACTGATGGATTTGCCGAAGCTATTTCCATATCCAAATAGTTACCAATCATGCCCGCTTTGCCAGTTTCTTGGCTCGAGTCTGATGAGTAATAACGGTCTATACGCAACCAGTGCATCTCACGACCACGACGTATTTCGTCTTTACCCACTACTGCTATATTGTTTTCTACGTTACAAGCGGTAACACAATCTCCACAACCAGTACATGAATTTAAGTCTAAACTCATATTCCAAAAATGGTTAGGGCGCTCGTGACCAGGAATACTAGGTGTAGCCCATAAGTCCATTTCTTGTGCAGTTTTATGTTCAACAGTTTTACCGTCTTTTAACACAAGAAATTCTCTTTCGTTACCTGCTTTGGGGTCTTTTTTAAACTCTGCTAACGATGCCTCATGTATAATATGACGGCCCATTAATGTTTGGTGAGTTTGTGTAGTAGCTACTATGGCTTTATCTATTTCTTTAGTGCCAACAATAGTATTTATGTTTAAGTACGAATAATTTCCGTTTTCGAATTTAACAGCAGGATACCCATTTACACCTACATTGTTACCCACTTTACCTGCTAATGTACGGCCATAACCTAGAGCTAAACCAATAGTGTTGGCTTTTTGTCCTGGCGATGGAAATACTGGAACTTTCATTGCAACTCCGTTTACCGAAATTTCAATAACCGACATTTTAGATTCTTGTTCTAATAATGTAGTTAAGCCCATTTCTTTCATTTGTACAGGGCTCATAGTTATGTAATTATCCCAGCACACTTTTGAGATAGGGTCAGGTAATTCTTGTAACCAAGGGTTGTTTGCTAACGTACCTGTACCCATATTTTTTTGGTACATTACTAATTCCCAAGCTCCTCCTTTATAACCTGCTATTTTAGTAGCAGCTTCGCTTAATCCTGCGCCACAGTTAGCTCCGCATGACGATGTAGTTACACCTGATGGTGGGGTTAATAACACTAAACCATCGTGTAATGCTTTGTTCCAGAATGCTGTTACGCTTCCTTCACCATTAGCACCAAAAGTGGTTTCCCAAGTAGATTGGATTGTTGAATAATAATTTTTGGTTGCTCCTGCTAATTTCAATAATGTATCTTGAAACTGGCGGGTTTTACCTAATGCTTGAATAGTAGGTTGTTGTAATGCGTAAACTCCTACAGCAGGATTAAAATCGTTCCACGATTCTAAGAAATTACTGTCGGGCATAATGTATTCGCATAAAGATGCTGTTTCGTCAGCACGATCGGCGGTAGAAATACGCAAGCCAACTTTAGGTAATGCCGCAGCAAATGCTTTATTAGTATATGCTGGATTAGCTCCATTAATGATAATTGCATCTACTTTTCCACTTGCCATTTCGGCTATTAAAGCTTCAAAAGCAGCATCGTCTCCTTGAAATAAATTAGAGTGATTATCTACATCAACTGTAGCACCTACGTTGCCAAGGTTTACGTTTATTCCGTTTACTATTTTTTGTAAATTAACATCGTTTGCACCACATATTACTAACGACTTTCCTTTTGCGGCTACCAATTCTTTAGCCAAAGCTGCTATTTCTTTAGCGTACTCGCTTACGCTAGCGGTTAATGCTGGTGTGCCTTGTAGTTTTGCAATTTCGTTATATAATGTAACCAATACTGCACCATATTGCGATGGTTTTGTTTGGAAACGATAATCAGCGTTAGCACCTGTTAATGACATAATAGCTTCAAACGAAACTAACTTAGACATGTTAGGATTTTCTTTGGTTGGCTTACGATTTTTAGCGTATGCTCCTGAGTAATTAGGAACATCTAACCAAGTACCTAAAAAGTCGGCACCTACTGATATTACTAATTGTGCTTGATCAAATTTGTAAGCAGGTATTACCGCTTTGCCAAAACAAAATTCGTTAGCTTTAACTATTGCATTGTATGAAATAGCGTCGTTGGCAACGTGTTTTGTTGATGGATATTTTGCAGTAAATTCAGCCACCACCGCTTTAGTAGATGGAGATATAATCGTATTAGTAACAATACGTATGTTAGTTGATTTTGCTAATTTAGCAGTAACCTCAGCATCAGCTTTGTCCCAAGCTATTTCGCTGTTGTTTTTGGTTGCAAAACGTAAGCGGGCCGAATCGTATAAAGAAAGTACAGACGCTTGCACACGAGATGAAATACCTTTTACCGAACCTTTTTCGTTGTATTCAAACTTAATAGGACGACCCTCACGTGTTTTAACTAAAATAGAAGCAAACTCATTACCATCATAATAAGACGATGCGTAGTAAGAAGCCACGCCTGGTGTAACTTCCTCTGGCTTATTAACGTAAGGAATAACGTTACGTACTGGAGTTTCGCAAGCGGCAAGAGATGCAGCAGTAACGCTAAAACCCATATACTTTAAAAAATCGCGACGATTAGTTCCCGAAGTATCATCTCCTTTAGCGTCAGCGTTTGTTAATGCTTCAAAAGGGATAGGTTCGGCAAACTCGTTCATTTGCTTTTTGATAAACTCGGGATTGTCTTGTAAATCCTCGATGCTTTTCCAGTATTTTTTGTTATTACTCATAATATATGTTGGGACAACTATTGTGTTTAATTAATTATGTAAAATTCTTTTGTTGTAATGTATGCTTTACTAAACTAGTAGTGGCATTTTGAACATTCTAAACCTCCAATTTTAGAAACAGTAAGGTTTTGACCTTTATATTTTACCGCTAGCTTATCGTGTAGTTCTTTGTAATAACCATTACCTTCCATTTTAACTTCGGTAGTACGGTGGCAATCAATACACCAGCCCATTGTAAGTTTTGAAAACTGGCGCACAGTATCCATTTCTTGTATAGGCCCGTGGCATTTTTGACACTCCACTTTACCTAACACAACGTGTTGTGAGTGATTAAAGTAAACGTGGTCGGGTAAGTTATGTACTTTTATCCATTTGATAGGCTTAGGGTTGTTACCATAAGTTTGTTTTTCTGGATTATAATCTAAGGCTTCGTATATTTTAGCAATTTCGGTTTTTCCATATACAGGACCCTCTTGTACATATTTATGACAGTTCATACATACGTTAGCCGATGGCACACCTGCATTTTTACCGCGCTCAGCGCTACTGTGGCAGTATATACAATTTACTGCATTTTTTCCTGCGTGTAATTTGTGTGAAAATTTAATTGGTTGCTCTGGGCGGTAACCTTCGTATATACCTATTCCTGCTAAAGTATTCCAACCAATAACTGATAAATAACCCACAAGTACTAACGAACCTACAGCAACCACTTTTTTGTTGTGAGAAATCCAGTTGCTTACTTTCTGACCAAAAGTCCCTTGAAACTCTTCAGGTAAGGTTTCGCCTGTTTGCGTTGCGTTTACTTTGGTTAATGTTTTGCGTACATTTACCAATACTGTAAGCAATAAAGCAAACAATATTCCTAAACCTACCAATACGTAATTAACCATTGAATTATCAACCGCTTGTGTTGCACCCCCAGTAGCTGGCGGATCAACAGTATTGACTGGTGCTTTATATTCTGCTACATACTTTAATATTGCATCAATGTCTTTATCTGCAAGGGCAGGAAACACGGTCATTGCCGATTTGTTGTATTTGTTAAACAACTCGTTAGCATAGGCGTCGCCTGAAGCTAATACAGCAGGATTGTTTTTAATCCACTTGTAAAGTAGGGCTTTGTCTTTCCAACGCCCCTCTACTCCTGCAAGCCCTGGGCCTACTACACGCTTGTCTGACGGGGCGTGGCACGACTTACAATTGGCGTTAAATAACTTTTCTCCGTCTTGTGCGAAGGCTGTTAAACTTAAAAATACTGTAGTTAATACTAATAAAAATTTGCTCATAGTAGCTTTTGTTGCTGATTTTGTTGGACTATAGGTACTCATTTATTTGAGCACAAAAATATAGGAATGGTTGGTTTATTAACAAGTTAATGACAAAAAAATGACAAAGATTTTTAATTTATAATTATTCTAAATAAGAGGGGTGTTAATTGAGATTCCTGCACCGTGTTTTAAAATGTCTTTTTGTTATATTAATTATATAATAACTACGCCAAATACCCCTATTGCGACCAAGGCAATAACTGCCCTCGCCACACGCCTTTGTTATCAATACTTAGGGCGGGTAGCGGTATTTTTATAAATGAAATAACATTAAGGGTTTTGTTGAGCCATTTGTGTTTTGTCTTCAATTTTGATACATCAATATCTAGGCTTAAATAGTAGCGTTGGGTACGGTAGTACTGCGTGCTAAAGGCGTCGTTGTTGTGCGCACCCAGCATTCCTGTTGCTTTGTAGCCAACTGATACACCTAAGTAAGCAGGTAGGACACTGTGCGTAAACAATTGTTTTGGGTAAAAACACAACCAGTACGACTGTGCATTGTAATCTTTAAGCACTCGCTCCGAAGCACTACTACCTAGCAACCTAGGGTTATATTGTGCAATGCTACTGGGCATATATAAAAACTTTATTTGAAACGGATACTTATTTTTTAACGCTATACCTTGCGAAACTGCAAGTGCAGTACCAAGGGTATTGGCCGCCATATCTCCCCACGAAAAGCCCCACCCTTTAGAAAATCCGTCCTGTACCTCTATGCTTGTCATAAATAACAAACCTACACTACCTGCTAATAGTTGTTGCTTAGGGCTTTTCCAACCTGCGTTGTAGCTGGCGTTTATCATGGCTTTGCCTAAATTAAATGTAGTAAACGTGTGCCCAATTTTATCAGCACCTTGCCATTCGCTATTATCATTAAAGGTATGAAACTTACCTGTGTTATAATTAGCATACCACGCATAATACAATGCGGCATTAAGCCCAACTAAGCCTACGGCAGAAGTTACAATAAGCACATTTTTTTTAGTGCGCAAACTATCTTGTTGTACTTGTTGTGCGCGTGCGCTCGTAATACTTAACAATAGTGTTATATATACATATCTAATTATGTATATATGTATATATGATTTTAAAGTCGTTAGCGGTTGCATTTATTTTTTATTAGGATTATAATAATTAATAATGCGATAGCCACCCATTATTGCAAAGTTATAACTTGCTTTGCGTATAGGTACATTATGCCACGAACTCTTTGCTACTTCGGTATTGTAGGCTAAACCCACGTACCATTTTTGCCAATTAAATCCTGATTGTAGGTGTATGCTATTTTTTACATACCAATAACGGCGCTGCTCTATTGTGTTAGCTTTTGTAGTAGCGTTGTAGTACGTCCATTGTTGTATTGGTCGCCACAACTCGGTAAACGCAGCACCCGACGCATAAAAACTATTGCGCACATACGTATAAGCATAACCCGCACGAGGATATACGCTTAATGTACCTACGTTACTTGCAGTTTCCACAGCTTGTAATTTGGTAGAGTTAAATAGCGGAACAATAGTTTTTCCGCTACTAATACTTTGTGAATTACCACGCAGAACACCAGTAAATATAAGCGACCCGCACGATTTTAATTGCCTTGCCGAATTGTAAAAAGCTGCCTTGTACGAAAAATGTTTTGCATTAATTACGCAGTTAAAATTAAGCCCTGCGTCTAATTCGGCTTGCGTAAAACTATAGCTGCTTTTGGTAAGTTTGCCTATATAATTACGAGCATTTACTCGTGTGTAAAACCCTTCGTTGTTGCGTAACACCACTTCGAGTACTAATTTTTTGCGGTAATAATTAAATGAAAAGTCGGTGAGTTTACTTGCGGCGTAGGTATATTCTTTAAACAATGTTCTAAACGCATTTATGGAAAACGACAGGTCAAAATTTTTGTACGTAAGTGTTAGGTTGGGTACTAACGGTGCATAACTCGTGGTTTTTACATAATTGTAGCGAGTGCCATAACGTGTACTTAACGACCCTGTTTTTAATTTTGGTTTTATACCAAATTTGGTTTTAAATGTTTTGATGTAGGTGGTGTCTATTCTAAAAATAGCGGTGTCTTTTTTTAATACATTATAACCAACACAATGGTAGGACTGCGCACATAGCAACACAATAAAAACTAATGTACGCATAGCTAATTACTTGTCTTGGCTTAGTTTGTAAAGCGTATCACGCTCATCAAGCGTAAGGCTTTCGTACCCTGTTTTTGATATTTTATCCAACAGTTCGTCCATGCGTTTTTGCTTGTCGGTGGTGGTATTTATTTTTTCTTGTTCTGCTTGTATGCGTGGGCTGTGCACTACTTTAAGCGTTTTACTTACTTGCTTACGTTCGTACATTTTACTAATAGAAGCTAACCACGCCGTAAGGTCTTTTCCATTTTTTAAATTAGTACCATAAATCATTCCCCACAAGGCACCGCCTAAGTGCGCTATATGTCCGCCTGCATTGCCTTTGCTTATACTTATTACATCTATTACTAATAATATAATGGTGAGGTAGCGCAGTTGTAAATCAAACAATATTACACGTACTATCATGGTTGGATAATACACTGTAGCTATAACCAATATAGCCAGTACCGAAGCTGATGCGCCTTGTGTAAACGATACATCTTTTACGGCATCAAACACAGGGAAAACGGTGTAAAAAATAAGCATTAACAATGCTCCAAACACACCACCAATAAGGTAATTAGCCCATACTCTAAAACTCCCTAAAGTGTCCTGAAACAATTGACCCGCAAAGTACAACATAAGCATATTGCCCAGTAAGTGCCATATTTCTACGTGTACAAACATATACGTAAACAACGACCAAGGTTGGTGCAACAAGTTAATAAATGTACCTGGTACAGCTACATGGTTTACAAAGTCGTAGGCCGAAACACCACTTTTGTTAAATAAAAAAAACACCAAAGCCGTTAGGTTTATAATGCTAAACACTACCAGATTAATAGCAATGAGTTGCACATAAGCACCTCTGTTTTTTAACTTGTACATAACACTATCGTATTGCATGTTGCTTAACTGCTAAATTTATATTTTTAAAAGTACGAATTATTTGTATTGCTTTTTTCGTGCCATAGTTTTAATAGTATAAACCCTACCAACATACCACCAAGGTGTGCAAAATGGGCTACATTATCGTTCATGGTAGCTTTTATACCTGTGTACAATTCCATACCAATGTATAGCATTACTAAGTATTTTGCCTTTACGGGGAAGAAATAAATAAATACCATATTGTTGGGAAATAAATAACCATAAGCTAATAATATGCCGTACAGTGCGCCAGATGCACCAAGTATGGTAGGTGCGTTAAGCAAATCTTCTTTATACAATTGTAGGTAATCTATAATTTTATGTTCGCTACCCGTTGCGCTATACAACGCTGTGTTGCTTTGATACTGGTGATAGTCAGATAAAAAGGCTTGTAAATGATTTTGCATTTCTATGCTTTGCATTTTAAAATCGGGCGAACTAAAAAATGCCTGTACCGCTTCGTTGCTAGGGTTTTGCATTAATTCATTAACCGCATTAAGCGTAGGCAACAATTGGTAATACACCACGCAATAATGTATTAGCGCAGCTCCCAAGCCTGTTACTAAGTAATAAATAATAAACTTTTTAGGACCCCAAAAATTTTCTAACGTAGAGCCAAACATCCATATTGCTAATAAGTTAAAAAATATATGCCCAATATCGCCGTGCATAAACATATACGTAAACAGTTGGTAAGGCTTAAATTCAGTAGCAATAGGCATGTGCATACCTAGTATGTTGGATAGGTCTATACCCTTTACATTTTGTAAAGTAAACGTAGCAAAGAAAAATAATACGTTGATGATGATAATATTTTTAACTACTGGGGGCAGTATGCTAAAGGGTTGTGGACGATAACTCATAGAATAATTAATTGATTATAGTTGTGTTTTTTGCGTATAAACTTTTGGTACTAAACGTAATTCGTAATTTTTAATTCGTAATTTGCACTTGTGCCTATCTATTTTAATTTTTGTTCTATTTCCAATTGCGATAGTTCGGTAATAATGCGCTTACCGTTTGGAGCGTAGGTTTTGTTGGCGCATTGTAGCCAATCTATAAGTAGGGCGTCCATTTCTTCGGGCGATAAATAACGCCCCGATTTAATGGCTAACGATGCTGCTGTGGCAGTAGTTAATAATTCCAAATGTACTTGAGAGCTATTACTTTCGCTTTGTTTTATAGTGTCTAATATGTGTTCAAATGTGGCTATAACCTTACTACTGTCTGTAAATATTGGTAAACCATTAAGTACTACGGTATTGTTTCCAAAATCTTCTAACTCAAAACCTATCAATTTAAAGTCGGCCATAAGTTGCAGCACCAACGCATAATCGGTTGGTGAAAGTTGTATTTGTTGCGGAAACAACGATTTTTGTATAGCCACTTCATTGTTTTTTATTGATGCCATAAGTTGCTCATACAACACACGGTGGTGTGCCAAATGTTGATCTATAATATAAGCCGTTTTGGGCGTGTGCAATAATATGTATTTACTGTATAATTGCACGCACTCTTTGGTGTTAATGTCTTTGGCATCAATAGCAAACAACTGATGTTGTGCGTTGTACTCCTGCGGATTTTTACTGTCCAACACATCATACATTTGTTGCCAATTTTGGGTAGATGGCTTATTTAATTTAAACGCAGGTTGCTGTATTGATGTGCCTTTGTGCGTACTTGCATCAAACGGATTGTAATTAGGATTAACGGTTATGGTAGGTACTTTTATTTCGCCTTTCGCAGCATTAAAATCTATAGCAAAGGAATTTTCTACGTCAAAATCTAACGAGGGCGCTAAGTTGTATTGCCCCACGCTAAGCCTTGCTGCGGCTTGTATGTAGGAGTATATAATGCGCTCGTCCTCAAACTTTATTTCAGTTTTGGTAGGGTGTATATTTACATCTATACGAGCAGGATCAACATGCAAGTTTATAAAGTACGATACGTGTGCATCAGCAGGAATAAGTTGCTTGTAAGCATCTAACACCGCATGATTAAAATACGCACTTTTTATAAAACGGTTGTTTACAAAAAAATATTGTTCTCCCCTTGTTTTACGAGCAAATTCGGGCTTTCCCACATACCCATCTATTACTACTACACTTGTTTTTTCGGTAATGGGCACCATACGTTCGTCGTAATTACTACCAAACAAATTACATATACGTTGCTTAAAACTACCTTTGTTAAGTTGAAAAACCAGCGTATTGTTGTTGTATAATTTAAAACCTATTTCGGGGTGAGTAAGCCCAACACGAGTAAACTCTTCTACTATGTGGTTGTACTCTACATTGTCCGACTTTAAAAAATTACGACGAGCGGGAATATTATAAAATAAATTTTTAACACTTATACTTGTACCATTGGCGCAGGCTACAGGGGTTTGTTGTAGTACGGTGTTACCCTCTACCTCTACTAGTTCGCCTATATCATTATGCGCTTGTTTAGTTTTAAGTTCTACAAACGCAACAGCAGCAATACTTGCAAGAGCTTCGCCTCTAAAGCCTTTGGTATGTAGGTTAAACAAGTCGGTAGCTACTTGTATTTTGGAGGTGGCATGGCGTTCAAAACAACGGCGCGCATCGGTAGTACTCATGCCCTTGCCATTGTCTATTACTTGCACAAGGGTTTTGCCCGCATCTTTTATTATAAGCGTAATGTCAGTAGCATCAGCATCAATAGCATTTTCCATTAACTCCTTTACTACGCTGGCGGGGCGTTGCACCACTTCGCCTGCCGCTATTTGGTTGGCTACGTGGTCGGGTAGGAGTTGAATAATATCTGCCATTGTGTGAGTAATTTTGAACTGCAAAAATAGCAGTAATTATACAGTTATACGATGTTAAATAAAGTTTTAGCAATTAAAATTTGCATATCCGTAAATTAAAATTACTTTTGTGGAAGAATACAACGGTTGCGTGGCTTAATGGATATAGCATCTCACTACGGATGAGAAGGTTCGGGGTTCGAATCCCTGCGCGACCACAAAAACAAAACAGGCTCAATAAATATATTTATTGAGCCTGTTTTGTTTTTAAGGTAGTAAGTGCTCTTAGCGCTCTGTTTGTTACTACATAAAGAACTATGAAATAAAATTTCTCTGTTAAAAAACGCTCTAAAATTTACACTAAACAACACTAATGTGGTTTTAACTTTATTTAAACCGCTCTACCAACTTATACGGGTTTAATGCGTTTTCGGTAGCTGTATAATTTTTTATTTGTTGCTCTATCCTTACACGACTTACATCTTTCATACGTTGTTTTTGTATTAAGCGATATATTTTTTCTACCAATAAGTGGTGTTTCAGTGTTGTTGTTTTGTGTTTAAATTGCTGATTAATTGCGTCAATTAATTCTGCTACGCCTTCGTTAAGATGCGCTGTTGTGGTAAGTACGGGCGTTTCATCGGCTCGTTCATGAGTAAGTTTGCGCAGGTTATTTGCAAACACTTGCGCACCTGGCCTATCCGCTTTATTTACTACAAATACATTGGCTATTTCCATTATACCTGCTTTTAACCCTTGCACCTCATCGCCCGCTTCGGGTACTAATACTACTACGGTTACATCGGCAAGCCCAGCTATTTCTACTTCACTTTGCCCCACTCCTACGGTTTCTATAAATATATAATCAAAGTTACTGGCACGTAACACATCGGTTACCTCCATTATTTTTTCGCTTAATCCACCTAACGAACCTCGTGTAGCCAACGAGCGTATATACACATTGGGGTTGTTAAAAAAATCTATCATACGTATTCTATCGCCCAACAACGACCCATAATTAAATGGTGAGGTAGGATCAACGGCTACAACCGCAACACGTTTATTATCGCTTACTATCTGTGCTATTAAGGAATTTACCAATGTGCTTTTGCCCGCACCTGGTGGACCTGTTATGCCTATTACTGGTGTAGTATAATTTATGGTTAATGCTTGTAATAACGCTATACTATGCTCCAATTCATTTTCAACAATAGTAATAGCTCGTGCTAATAATTTAAAATTACCTTGCGCTACACCCTCTATTAATGCGGATACTTGTGTATTCATAGCTTAGCTAAAATTTGCGCTATTACTTAGTAGTGGGTACTTCAAACAAAGAGTCGTTTAACAGTGTATCCAACGTAACTTTAGTTATTTTCATTTCGCCCATAGCCATGGTTATAGTGTGTGGCATAAGCAAATCACCTTCTTTTTTATAGTTAGCGTAGTTAAGTGTGGTTGATGTTGCTTTGTTGTTAATACTAACGGTTACATTTATTTTAGTTATCAAAAATGTACTTGCGTTTATGTAATATACCTCAGTAGCTTGGTTAGCTTTGGTTAATTGTACCACAAAACAATTTGTTTTATCTACGTTTTCTTTGGGTAATAATTGCGCTACATAACCACGATTAATATAGCTTAATAAGTTATCATCAAAACTATTATTTTTGGCTAACAATGCGCTCTGGGCATCGTCTAGCACTACTGCGCTATCGTTGCCCGAAAGTGGATTTATCATCCACGCACGAGCGCCGTTGTAGCCCGTAATCATATTCATACCCATCATACTTATTTCCTGACGAGTTTTTTGGTCTTTCTTGTACATAACTACACTTACTTCCTGCAACATCACGGTTGATTTACCCTCTATTTTGTAGTTTTTGAGGCGTTTACACGCTTCCTTCCCTCCTATTGCCTCTATGTGTTTTTCTATTAATTGCTCCGCAGTTTGTGCGGTACACTTAACAGACAATAGCGTTAAAAAAAATAGAATTACAAGTTTCATTGGTGTAGGTTAAATAGTAATTATAGTACAGAATATGCTATTAATATTTCTTTGGCAAGGTGCTCCATTTCATCTTTGGGGAGCTGTAGTTTTTCGTTCGCAAAATTCATATCGCTAACTGAGTTTATTGGTATTAGATGAATATGCGCATGTGGCACCTCCAAGCCCACTACCGCCACACCTATTTTTTTGCAGGGCAATACTTGTTTCATTGCTTTAGCAACTTGCTGTGCAAAAAGCATAAAAGCTATATATTCTGTTGCTTCTATATCAAACAAATAATCTGTTTCTTTTTTGGGCACTACTAATACGTGCCCTTTTTTCAAAGGAAACGCATCTAAAAACGCTATATGCTTATCGTCCTCCGCTACTTTGTAGCAATGTATTTCGCCGTTTATTATTTTGGTAAAAATGCTTGCCATAGGTTACTAAATAATTAGTGTTATAATTTATACTTTCTCAATATCAAACGTAATTCGTAATTTTTAATTCGTAATTAATCGTTATCGTGTTATTTCTAATATTTCAAACTCCATTTTCCCCGATGGAACTGGTACTTCAAATACATCGCCTACTTTTTTGCCCAACAAACCACGTCCAATAGGCGAATCTACTGATATTTTAAACAGTTTTAAGTCCGATTCGTTTTCGGCAACCAGTGTGTACAAAAACTCACGTTTCATGGTTTTGTTCATTACACGCACCTTAGATAGTATAAATACTTTGGAAGTATCCATGTTAGTTTCGTCCACCAAACGAGCATTAGCAAGTAAAGTTTCCATTTTACTAATTCTCAATTCCAACAAACCTTGCGCTTCTTTAGCCGCATCGTATTCTGCATTTTCGCTCAAGTCGCCCTTATCTCTTGCTTCAGCTATTTGTGCTGATATTTTTGGGCGCTCAATACTTTTATATTGATGCAAATCGTCTTTTAGTTTTTTTAAACCCTCTTCGGTTAAGTACGTGTATTGGCTCATAATAATGTGGTATGATTAAAACAAAAAAGAACCCCAACTCTTTGTTGGGATTCTAATTTTGTGATTAGATTTTTATTGATTAATGTTATAAATTTAAACGTAATCCTACAGAGTGTACACCTTTGTAAGCTCTTGTGTCGCGAAAAGCGTAATCCAAAGCAAGTGTTGTGCCTTTTTTTCCTAATGGAAATTCAACTGAAGCACCTGCATTAAACCCTCTAAAAATATTAATGTATGTGTCCGATTTTTTCTCTGCGATATAACCTGTACGTATCATAAACATATTTTTGTACGCATATTCTGCACCAGCACAAAACTGATCCTTAGTAAACGAATTTGATATAAAATTAATACTTGGCGATAAACGGTGTTGTTCTGCCAAAGCAATATCATACGCTGCAGATATATTTAATAATGTTGGCATTTCAAACTCGTTTACACGCTGCTCTACAGTTAGGGTAGTTTGCGAATTTCCTTTTGGTGGTACATATCCGTTTTGTGGAGCGTATCCTCTAAACGAAACACCATCGCCCGAAAACTTTAATGTTGGACCTACATTTTGCAACGATATACCAAAGTGCATATTAGTTGGGCCACCTTTTTTTAGGTTAGTTTGATATTGTACACCTGCATCAACAGCTACTCCCGAAGCATTTAAGTTAGCAATACCCTCGTTAATAATTTTGATGTTTACACCTCCATATATATTGTTAGAGAATGTTTTAGCATACGATAAATTAATACGAGTTAAACTTGGCGAATAGTAACCAACACCTCCCTCAGGATTATCTACGTTAGTAACTTCTATTTTACCAAAACTCATTGAATTGATAGATACACCTATAACACCAGCTTCGCCCACATGCTGTGCAAAACCAATAGAGTTAAACGTAATACCCGAACCCATTAAGTAGTTGGTACGTGTTAATATCAACTCCGTTTTTTTAACGTGAGCAAGACCTGCCACGTTCAAAAACTGCGACTCTAATCCTTTTATTAAGCTGGCATTAGCATTACCAAAGCCCGATGAGCGTGCCCAAGGGTTTATTAATAATTCGGTAGCACCTGCCTGACCCGAACGAGTTTCGTTACCTGCAAATGTTACTGCTGTAGCACCCGAAAGTACCGCTACTGCTAGTATGTTTTTTATATTTTTCATTGTTATCTTCTTTTGTAGTTGAACAAATTAGTAAAGTAAATGGCTTAAAAATTATCTAAGTCAATTGGGCGCAATACGCCTAACCATTTCACAGTTTTTTCCTTACCTGTTTGATTGTCTTTAATATGTACAATATACATTCCACTTCCAATTGGTACGCCGCTTGAGTTCTTAATATCCCAGTCAATATCAGTATTGGTTGTGTTTAGTTTATTATAACCACTGTTTAAGTTTGCTTCGCTGTATCCTTTTACTTTGGTTACATCACGTTCAAACCTACGTACTAGCATACCACTTGTGGTGTATATACTTACTGTACATAAATCGGGTAGATTAGTTATTTTCACACGAGTATCTATTTGGCTATATTCATACTCAGAATATGCGTAATAAGGATTAGGTACTAGTTTTACAAAATTTAAAGCATCTTCGGCTGTTGTTTTGTCGTTGTAAATAGTAGCTATTTTACTTGTGTTAAACTTGTACGATGGATAGTTATTATTTGGTGCTCCCGCTACTAATCCATTACTTGCACTAGCAGCATTTACTACACTGTTATAACCT
Source organism: Bacteroidia bacterium (assembly GCA_040080595.1). GTDB lineage: Bacteria > Bacteroidota > Bacteroidia > UBA4408 > UBA4408 > JACMRI01. The sequence continues at coordinate 20,297 of JBEBIC010000006.1, forward strand.
ACTGCATAAGGCTTAGCTACATTAATGTTTATTTTAGCGTCGCAATCAAGCAAGTTATATCCTTTAGCTAACAACGGTACATTTACCCACATTGCATCGCGCAATACTTGTGTAATAGCACGGAAGTTATCATCTTTAAACGGCGATGTTAAGTTAGTTGGCGCTTGTGTTTTTAATAAATCAAAAGCCCATTTACCAAAATCTCCTTGGTAACGAGGAGCTCCCTCAGCAGCATTTACACCCAACACATATACAAAGTGTCGTCCACCCCATACTTGCTTGCTTCCTGCCGAAATACTTGCTGTAGGATTCCACTTCATATCGTATCCATTATCTACGGTATTGGTAGTATCTTCTCCAAACACCATATTTAAACGCTCGCCAGTTTCTAAGTTTACAGCATAACCTGGAAACCAACCCATACCATAATCAGATACAAAACCTGCGTTTTGGGCATCGGTTGAAACGCCTCCTGTAGCTGGGTTACCATTTTTATCAACTGATGGTTTACGTACAATACTGTAACGATTAGGCTTTCCTGCTACTGTTGGTTTTGCGTAATCCATTGTGTTTATTACAGGGCAACGTGTCCATTTGGTTTTGTCGCTTGTAAATACAACTGTAACACTTGCCAACTTTGACATTGTAGCCAAACGGTATGGTAAAAATTTAGCCATGTTGTTTGGCCCACCTAAACCAGATCCTGTAGCTACTGTAGAAAACAACCCTGGTTGTGCAGATGATAAATTATCAGGTGCAGATGTCCAAGGTGCTTTTGCATCAATATAACACAATGGCATAGGCCCCCATGTTCCTCCTACTACAGCTTGGTAACTTGATGCAGGATTTTGGTCAAATATTGATTGTTGAAAACCACCTTTTATAGTTCCTCCACGTATCCAAAAGCGGGTACTTGTACCGTTAGGCACATTGGCTATACCTGTAAGCCAAGGTTTTGTTTTATCAGTAAATTCAATACTTGAACTTATAAAACCATCATTTGCTTCGTACGTAAAATCTTTTTCTTTATTCGTAGGCGTTTCATAAGCGTGGTTCCCGTTTGGTCCTGGCTCTTGCACTTGCCCTACAGTTATTGCTATACCTTTTCCTTCTACTATATACTCATTATTAAATTTAAGCATTTTATCAGAAGTATATACGGTAGTTACACGTGCTGTGTTTCCGTTTGCATCTACTGTATCAAACGAGCAGGTTACTTTAAATATTGCCGAATCTGAACAAACAGTATTGGTAAAGTTGTAATTACCAAAAAGCTGACCTGAAGTGCCATTAAATGAAAACTGTCCTGTTGGATAGTTTTGCCAATCGTATTTTTTGTTTTGAATAGGGTCAAGTAATTCTACAGTATAGTCTGCTTTTACTACACGTAATGGATCTATTACTTTTACAGCCAAAGGTCCTTTTCCTTGTTTGTATAACGGTTGAGCCATAAATCCAGTAGTTACTATTTCGTTTAATGTTTCGTCGGTAAATTCTAGTGCATTACCACCGTTACCTCTACCCGATAAACGAGTTATTTCAACACCTTCGCCATAATCCGCTTGTACTTTTGTTCCTCCAAATTCTGAGTTTGGCAAATGTGGCACTCCTGTATATACAGCAACATTGGTACGCCCTTGTAAGTACGGTTTTGCCTGACCATTAAATGCTGGAGCATCGGTATCAAAATTTTTGGTTGAACCGTTTATTACTATTGATTTTACAATTGGTGCGGTATTTAATTTGTATTGCTTAAAGTTATTATACGCATAAGACACTACCATAAAATAATAGCTTTTATGATTTACTAAATCGCTAGCGCCCGATGCAAATAAATCGGTACTTACTACAAACGAATGTTTAACACCATTATCTTCTCCTTTTACACGAGTTTTAGGTGCAATACCACCCAAGTTTCTGTCAAATTCGTAATTAGTAACATCTGTAACGCCATCTTTCAAATCACATTGAAATGCCAAACGAGCAACACTTGCATCTTCAAGTTCTGAAGAGGTAACGTCTGCACGACGCAATTGATAAATTTTATACCCTTGAAATTTGTAATAAGGATCCCAAGTGTACAACGGAGGTGTAGTTGCGCTAGGCACAATAACAGGGTCTCTTTCGTTGTAGCTTTCTATTACTTTGGTATTACCTAAAGTAATTATTATTTTTTTGTTTAACTCTTGCATTGTTAAAGTTGGTGCAGCTGGGCCGTCCACCACTTTAAAACAGTTATCAAATAAGCGTTGTGCTTTATCATCGGCAGCTTTTATTAAACTTACCGAGTTACGACGAGAACCCGAAGGGTCGCGTGCCCACACCACACCTGTAGTTATATAGTTGTGTGCACCTGGCTGCATAGTAAATATACCTGCCGATTGTAAGAAACGACGGTCGCCCGCAGGGTTACCTGGGTTTATGGTAGTTCCTCCATCTTCCCAAGGGTTGCCCGCATGGTCTGGGTCAGTATCGCCAGGGAACATATAATTAGCGTCCGTTCCTCCTGCTGTAGTACCATCTCCATAAACCACATTTCCATTATCAGCTCCTGGGTATTTCATGCTTGAACCGTCTCTCCAAATACCGTTCATATAATTGTAAAAATCCTTAGTAATGTTTGGATTACCATTTTTAGGATTTGAGTTATTGTTATAATAGACAAAACGGCTCATAATAATTTCCTCGCACGGCTCATCTATTATACCGTCTTTATCGTTATCTAATCCATCGGCAGCATCAGCTAATGGGCCTTGAAAAAAGTCCACACCCAATGCTGGAGGTTGTGTACCATAACCCTCAGCTCCCTCGTCATTATCATCACTATTCCATACATAACCTAAACCACGTGCAACATCGCAACCTACTAAGTCGTCATTAGCATTACCCAAATCAGGATCTACCCATTGTGCAAAATAAGTGCGGTATAGTGGTGATGGCGAACGATTGATTATTTCGTATTGATAAAAAGTCATGTCGTTAATTTCGTCGTCGGTAGTAAATGCAAATGCTTGCGCATGAATTTCTAAACCTAAAGCAGATGATGATTTAGACTCTTGATGCGTATTTCCTTTATCGTTAAATACCCACCATAATGCTTTATCGCCATATACATACGAATTTTGTGTTCCGCACGATTTACACCCTGCGGTATCTATTGCTGGATTAAAAAACTTAGGTCTATCTCCGCCTGCAGGGTCGTATATACCGTTGTTGTTAGCATCGCGGTAAGGCGCTAATGTGCTTTCTTCGCCAAATGAACTTTGTACAATACCCGCATCGTTTACGTTACCGTTTCCTGGCCACGACAATACGTTGGGAGATGTTGTTGTAGCATCAGACTCCGCACGGGTAATTTGAAATATTTTATCAAAATGGTCGCAACGCTCTTTTGATACCTCAGCCGTTTTTTCGGTTAATGGACCTGGCCAAAAATCTACTCCTGTTTGACGGTAAGTCATAGCCGCCACCTTTAAGTTTCCTCCTGAAGCTGCATCATACCCACCAATCCATAACGAACCCGCAAATAATGAGTTACGCTTACTTCCTTTTGGAATTTCGTATTTAGCAATACTTTGAAACGGATCCCACCACATATCTCCTGCGGTAAGAATTTTTGTTCTTACGTTGTTAATGTCCAAATCGGCGCTTGATGTAGCTTGTGTACAATCGCCACTTGCCAAACGTCCGCCCAACATACCTCCTGTTGGCGTTGTGGTATTTTGATTTACGTTTTCTTTAGCCGTTACCGAAGTAACTACTAATGCTAAACCTAACGAATATTTATATAAAGTGTTCATATCTTATGTGTGTTTTATTTTTTACAATACTAATTAAAAGTCAAACGCTAAACCTATACGGAACAAGCGAGGCAAACCATAATTGTCTGGGTTGTTTACCTTAATTGTGTATAAATCTCGGTAAGAAACAGGATCAAATGTTGAACCGATTGCTGATTGTGCAACGGCAGCATTTAAGTAACCATCGTTAGATGCTAAACCTGTTGCACGATATACGTTAGTAACGTTTGCATTGTTTAACAAGTTTAATATTTGTAAATACACATTTACATTTACCTCTTTGTTAATACCTTCTGCATCAGCCTTACCTACTTTTATAGCTATGTTTTTATCTACACGCATATCAAAACGATAACTCCATGGTTTACGAGAGCCATTTAAACTTCCATCTAATTGCGAACGTTGAGAAACTCCAATACTTACGTTATTTCCATCTCCATCATCGCCTGTTGTAATATTCTTTTGACGAGAGTAAGGTGTACCACTATATAAGTAAGAGGTAAGATTTACTCCTAAATCTCCAAATATTTTTTTACCCCATTTACCACCTAATGCTGGACCGTCGTAGTCTTTACCGCCTGTAAAACGATAGTCTATATTAGATACAAAATTATGACGTTGGTCAAAATCTAATGGCATAGGATTACGTAAAGTTGGTACACCTAAGTTAGTTAAATTAACCGCACTTGTTCCGCTTGAACCTGTACCGCTAGCAAACTGTAATGTGTAGCTTGCTGTTAAAGCTACGTTACCAGTACGACGTAAGTTAAATGTAGTAGTTAATCCTTTTACTGTACCAAAATCTACGTTAGCAAAAGAGCTATAAGTACGCGGATAAGCAGCTGTATAAGACACATAATTAACTTGATCTTTATTTTCTTTATAAAACGCTCTTAACTCCAAACCTGCCGATTTTGAATCGTTTAATACTTGAGAGAACCCTATTTCATAATCAATAGTACGTTCTGGTTTTAAGTTAGCGTTGTTTATAAACGAATTTGAAACGTTTTCTAAGTTATATACATCAAAAATATCAAATCTATTATTGTTAGACGGGCGTTGTACCAACACATCATAGTGGGCATGAAAACCTGCTACATCTGATATTGGAAACGCAAAACTCAAACGAGGCATTGGATTTATTTGCGCTTTGTATTTTTCAAATGAATTGGCGCTTAAATCTTTGGTTATTTTTTTAGAGTTAGCAGGGTCAGCAAGAAATGGTGCTATTTTACCATCGCTTGTTTTTTTTGCTAAATCAAACGGATCTTGTAATACTGAACCATCGGCATTGTACCACACCGCAGGCACATCTTTGCTTGGGTCGCGGTAACCTATTACATTGCTTGCTTTAGGGTTGTTGATGTCTGACACATACGGAATAAAATCGGCGCCAATATTACTTGGACGTTCTAAACCTTCTATTTCGCCAGCGGTAACTGTGTTAAATACAGAGTAGTTATCTTTTAACACATATTGGTTGGCGTTATAATAATCTACACGTAAACCTATGTTAAAACGCAAATCTTTGTATTCAAATTTATCTTGAATATACCCCGCTGCGTATATAGGGCGAAACGAACCTATGTTGCGTTTTAAATTACCTTTTTCGTCTTTATCAGTAAAAAAGTCATCTAAGTTAAATTTACCATTTGTGCGTTTTCCTGTATAATCAAAACCACTATACGAAACTAATGAAACACCGTTGATGTTTAATAATTCGTCGGCGCTAAACATACTTAACGAAAGGTTACTTCTATCTATCGCATCAATATCAATTAATTCCTTATCGTTGGTTATACCTAATTTTTCACGTAGGTTTTTGTCAAAATTAGTTTGAGCATCAGGCGTATATTCATACAATACTTCGTTGGTAATTGTTTGATTAACATTATCAATAACTTGCGCACCTGTATTTTTAAAATCGAACGATTGTCCGTTACCCAATTGCTTATTAGCTAACTGGCGCATTTGCCCCCACAACGAAGCCGCTGTAAGGCTATAGCTTCTGTTGTTGTTTTGCTCGTATTCAAAACCAATTTCTATAGCGTGATTTTTAAATACATCGGCACTAATAGAACCGTTGGTACGGAAACGATTTTGCTCCACTGTACTAAACCCATTTACCGAACGCCCTACGTTATACCATAAACCCGCTACGTTACCTGGGCGCACACCGTTTATCATACCGTTGGCTTGCGCTATTGTAAACACGTTATTTAAGTAGCCGTTAGGCTCATCTTTATAGGCTGCATATACACCGTTAGTATAATTATCTAAGGTTGTATTAACCCCTCCAGCTTCGTATTCGGTTATAGAATCGTATTTTAAACTCAAGTATCTATCGTAAGCTACACCACCTATAGAGTCGGTAGGTTTAATAAAATCAGGGAATATTGCAGTTCCTTTTTTAGGTGTAAATTTACCTACGTAAGCATAATCAAAAGCATTTTGTTTTAAACGAGCGTCTTGATCAACATCAGTATAACGTTGGAAACCTGCTTGGAAAGCAAAGTTTATATTGGTTACATTTTGTGCCGTTTGATCTTTTGCTTCAGCTGTTTTTGCTACTTGACCAAACTTTAAATTGGTTTTAGCATACACACGCCAAGTTGTTTCTATGTTTTGAGAATTATTGTCGTTTGATAATAAAGAATAATCAAAAATATAATTTTTACCATTGGTATAGTTATAACTTCCGCCTAAGGTAAATATTGCGTTTTTAGATGCTTTAAATTCTAACTTACCATTTAAAGACACATTGTTCTCACGCATATTAGCACGTGCTTTTTGAAACTCAAAATCGCGGGCACGTAAAAAGTCTGCCTCGTTAAACACACCGTTTGAACCAGCCACACGACGTATTGGATTAGCTTTTAAAGAATCTAACTTACCTTGATTAACCACTGTTGCTCCTGCAATAGATGGGCTTGGGTCTTTTTGTGTAGTAGCCTCGCCCGATAAACTAAAACCTAATTTGGTATATTCAACACTATCCGCATCCATAGCCTTAATGATTGGGCCTGTAAGACTACCTCCAATAAAGTTATATTTGTAAGCATCAGTTAATTGAGATGATATAGCCTCAATACCACCCGCTAGCTTGCGAGATGCGCCACTTGTAGTAATGTTTATAATACCACCCGTAGCTCCTCCGTAGCGAGCGGGAATACCTGATGTAATTACATCTATTTGTTCTACTCCTAATTGAGGAGGAGCGACCTTACCAATAGCAGGCTCACCATCAATAAATGTTTTTGTACCAGATGCTCTTTGACCACCAATGTTTATATCTGAACTCCTGTCGTTAGAGCGACCAACACCTCCTGATGTTGCAACTGCCGAACCTATACTTTTATCTGCTAAATGCTTGTAATCTTCTTTTGTTAAAGAATTACCACCAGATCCATTTGGGTTAATTGCAGGATTTCTAAATGTTTGAATTATAACAGGCCCTAAAGTAACTCCGTTTTCTAATTTAGTCATTACTAAATTTAAAAAACGAGTTTGATCAGACACAACCAATACACCGTTCATTTGCAAAGGATTATATCCTATAGCTTTAGCTTTAATTGTATATGTACCTGCCTTTAATGGCTTAATTACATAGTTTCCGTCGAAATCAGTTTGAGTTTGTCCAACTACACTCCCTCCCATTTCAGCTACAATAGGAGTAAAAGAAACAGGCTCTTTTTTATCGTCAAGCAATTGCCCTTTAATACTCCCTGCGCCTTGCTGCGCTAGGGCTACCTGCGCTAGTAATGTAAATGCGGCTACAAATTTTAATAAACGTTTCATCATGATTTTGGTACTTTATATGTTAATATTATTTTACAAAATTTACTTAATTACGAATTGCGAAAATAGCAACTCTTATTGGTTATGCAAATTATTTATTTATTTAATGTTGCTAATGTGGTAATATATATTGTTTTAACAATGTAAATTCTCATAATTGGGGCTTTTTAAATTGTATTTGGTTGTTTTTGAGACAAGGCGTGTTTTTGAGACAGGGCGTGTTTTGAGACAAGGCAATGCCTTGTCTCTACGCAATGCGGTAATGTGTTATATGTTGCTTATTAAACACAAACAGCCCACGGTTTATACCGTGGGCTGTTTGTTTAAATGAAAAATGTTGTGTTTTTTATTTCTTAATTAATTTTTCTAATTCCATATCTAAGTATGGGCCACGCAATTGTTTAGCAATAATAACACCATTAGCGTCTATTAAAAAATTGGCTGGTATAGAGTTTACGCCATAAGTAGCAGCTCCTGCACTTTGCCAGCCTTTAAGGTCGCTTACGTGGTTAGGCCATGCAAGGTTATCTTTTTTTATGGCGTTCATCCACAAGTTACGGTCGCTATCTAATGATACGTTGTATATCGTAAACCCTTTAGCATCTTTAAACTTAGCATCTTTAAATTTGTTGTACGCCCCTACTACATTAGGGTTTTCGGCACGACATGGGCCACACCAACTTGCCCAAAAATCTATTAACACTATTTGACCTCTTAGGCTACTTAGTGCTATTTCTTTACCGTCAGGGTCTTTAAATTTTAAATCGGGAGCTTTGTCGCCAACGTTAATACCTGTACCTGTTGCGGCATTTGCAACTGCTAGGTTTTCATTAGCATTTACTTTAATAAAACCAACTGTTATAAAGCACACGGCAACAACAGCTATAAGAGAGTTAATTTTGTTCATTGTTTTGTTTGTTGTTTTAATTTGCGACGAAAATACAAAAAAGATGCCAAACGGCTTTTATTTAATTTATATAGCTATTATTTACTGTATTTACGCTTACGCAATACATATAGCACACTACCCAAAGTAAGTATAAGCAGTACTGGTAGCGCTACATTTATGAGTTGCCAGGTTAGTTTTTCGGTTTTTATTTTTGTTTTGTCTAACAGGCGCAAATTAACCTCTCGTGAGCGAATACTTATTAAAGCTTCATCGCCACACAAATAATTAATAGCGTTGAGTAAAAATGCTTTGTTACCAAACTGTTCGCGTGTATATCTATCAAAACCTAATGGGTATATTTTACCGTTTTTAGATACGTAGTTTTTAGCAATATCTCCATCGGAAACTACTATCATACTGGTAGGGGTTGATGTTGCTTTAAACTGAATAGCACTATCGGTACTTAATAGTGTAGGTACACGATTTTTGAAATTAGAAGTAAACGAACCTGACAACAACACCGCGACAGGTAAACTACTGGCATTAAATTGTTCTTGCTTGAG
>JBEBIC010000437.1:0-1475 GCA_040080595.1 Bacteroidia bacterium
AATACTGAGCGTCTAATGCATTACACACGTCCCATTTTTTGTTATAATAAATAGTATCGTTTTGTGCTTGAGTTTTACTTACACTAAGTAGTAATAAGAATAGTAAAATTGATTTCATAATTGTTAAAGTAATTTGGTATTGATTATTTTTTGCTTGCAGAGGTTAATTTACTATTGAAAATATTAATAATCGGCCTCATATCCATGTCCATTTTTACCGTAAAAAATTAACCATTTTGCAAGAGAGTATATTATATGAAGTTTACTTTCAATACTTTGTTCATCGCTATCAGGCGGTAGTCGTTGGTCTTTTAAGAACAATAGTTCGTTTTTACTTCCAATTTTGTCAGCAATTTCAATTAATCTTTGCCCATAATTTAATGTTGCTTCAGCATTTTTAGAGTTCCATGCTTCGTTTACCAAATCCTCTCCAATTAAGTCAATACAGTCTTGCATAAATTGCCCCCTAAATACATTTTCGTCCTGTCCTAAAGAAATATATACGGGTACACCATCTGTTTCTTTTGCTAATTCAATAACATAAAAACCATGATGTTCACTTATAAATTCACTTTCCGAAACAGATTTGTCTTCAGTTTTAGAATACTTTTCCTTAATCCATTCGTCTGCTTCTTTATCTCGACCTACTTTTGGAGCTTTTATTGTTTCATAAGATTCAATTTGGTTAGCAAACCATTCATTAAGTAATTCCTCTTTTGTTAGGAATTTTTTACCTTTCACTTTGTCTAAAAATGATGATTTTGGAATATTGTCTTGGCTAACCATTTCAAAAATCTCTAAAAATCTTTTTTCGAATCCTACTTTGGGCTTCCCCATAGGTCTCATATCTAATCCCATAATTTTTTCATGATTAATAAACACACAACGATTTTCCCCACTAATACCCCAACAACTTATCCAAGCACTCGCCTAATTTATGTTTAGCTAAGAAATTATTTTCTAACTCAACACTAAATGGTACAGGTGTATCCATACTTGCACAACGTACTACTGGTGCATCTAAGTGTTCAAACAAATGCTCTGATATGTAAGCAGCTATTTCGCCTGCAATACCACCTGTTAGGCAATCTTCGTGCAATAATAGTACGCGGTTAGTTTTTTTAACAGTGGCTGCAATTGCATCAGTATCGTAGGGTAGTAGGGTACGTAAATCTATAATTTCAGCATCTATATTATGCTCGTTTACATAGTCCGTAGCCCAGTGTACGCCTGCACCGTAGGTAATAATACTGCATGCTTTACCCTCACGCACTATGCGTGCTTTGCCTATAGGTGTGGTGTAATAATCGGCAGGAACATCGCCTGTAATGGTGCGGTACAATGCCTTGTGTTCAAAAAACATAATAGGGTTAGGATCTTCAAACGCCGCTAATAGCAAGCCTTTGGCGTCTTCGGGTGTACTTGGATATACAACCTTTAAACCTGGTGTATGTGTAAACCATGCCTCGTTACTT
>JBEBIC010000148.1:0-7020 GCA_040080595.1 Bacteroidia bacterium
TACGCCTGTAAGCATAGTGGTATCGCCCTCGCATATAGTAGTGCGGTTGGCGTGTGTGCCTGTAAAACTAGGTATATCGGCTATTTGTACTTGTTTGCGCATAGGCGTTGTTACGCAGTTATTGCCATCTGTTATACTAAGTTGAACATAAAAAACACCTGGTGCGCTATAGGCGTTGGTAGCTGTAATACCTGTTGCGGTAGTAGCATCATGAAACGTCCAAGCGTAAGTAATGGGAGCTGAGCCTGTACTTGTGCTGGCATCAAAATTAACGGTTGCCCCTATACATATTTTTGCAGTATCGGCGCCGTTTAGTGTAAAATTAGCTAGGCTTGGTGCGGGTTGAGTTAGGGGTATAGTGTCAATTATTGCGCAGCCATTAATATCGGTTACTTGTACCCCATAAGTGGCGGCGGCTAAACCTGTAATGGTGGCTGTACTATCCATAGTACTCCATAGGTAGGTGTATGGGGCAATACCTCCTGTAATATTTGCTGTTATAGTGCCGTTAGCCCCTCCATTACAAAGGGGGGGTACGGAGGTAAAGCCAAGGTTTAATGTATTTCCTATATGCAATGTATCTATTATTGTATCGGTATAGCAGGCGTAAGTGTTTATTGCCACTACCAAATAATCGCCTATGGTAGTAAATGTATGTGTAGGATTAAAAACTGTAGAGGAAGCTAGTACTGCAAGCGGATTAGCAAGCGTAGCTATGCGCCAATTGTAAGTATCTATTTTGGACGTATCTGTTAAGCCTAATTGCACTAACTCATTTACACAACCGCCTTGCGGAGTTATTGTATTTACGGGGCGTATAAGGCTTGTTACGAGTGCGGGTAAACCTAATTGAGATATTTTACCTCCTAAATCAACAGTCCTATCGCTATATCCTGCCCCTACACCAAGTGTATTCGGCATATTTATAACACCAAGTTTATTATCATTACATAAGGCTACATATATTTTTCCATTTGATGCTAGTTGTAAGGCGGTTGTCGTATAGGTTCCGCAGCCTGGTGTACTTGTGCTTCCTATGCTTAATTTTGATGCTAAAAAAGCAGCATTGTTAGCTACAGTTAAATCATACTGATGGATGTTACGAGTTTGTCCTCCAGTAAAATAAAGTAACTTATTATTTGGGGAAAACTCTACACCGTACGACTGCCCAGTAGTAGCATTAGCATCAGAAAACTTATTAGTAAGCATTCCTGTTGTATTATTAAAATCATATAAGTATAAATCTTTGGTTAAACCATAGGCAGCAGCTATTAGTTTAGAATTTGGAGAAGCTTTTACGGCACCTATATCACGCCCTGTGATAGGTCCTACATTACTTATTACAGGAGTAGTATTAAAACCCAAAGAAGTAACTGCATACGCATTAAAATTTGGAGAATTTAGAGGCTTACCTATTACCCAAAAATCGCATTCGTTACTATGTTGCGCTACACATATTTTTTCGGTGGTATTAAATGCTCCTTGATCAAATAAAGCAATGTTTTTTAGTGAGGTAATAGCTCCCAAGCCGCCATTTAGGGTCATATCCACCTCGCTATAGCTTATTCCATTGTTACCATCTAAATAATCTACTGTTACAATGTAGTATTTATCAAACCTTTTTTTATAATAATTATACGTGCCAGGATAAGGCACTATAATAGCCGATTGTGTACTCGAAGAATTACCAAACAAGCCCGTGCCATTAGGCATTGCTACGTGGTTTTTGTTCCACACGGTAGATCCATCAGTATAAAAAAGTAAAGCTCCATTTTTGTCAGCTATAGAAGCACAACCTTCGCCTGTAACTAAAGCTCCATTAGTTAATGGAGTTGGTGGATTTGTATTAAAATTTAGTCCAGCGTTATTTCCAAAATACCAAATATTAGCTTCGCCTTGGGCATTAGCGCTAACAATGTACATAAATAATAATGCAGTAAGTGCTAGGTATTGGGTTGCAGTTTTCATGGTTAGCTTTTTTGTTAATATTTAGTTACTGGTGTTGCAATATGCTGGGTGTAGCGTGGCATAAATTGTACTTGTTTTTATTGTTAGGTAACGGTGTCGTGTTAGCTAATGTATTTGTTTCTATTTTTTGTAGTATGGAGGCGTATTTATTTTCAGGTAATAATTTACGTATTAAACCGTGTTGTATTATAAATTGCTCATAAATCATAACTATTGCTTTTTCTTTAATAATTCTATTTCTTTTTTTAATAACTCTATTTGCGCTTGCTGTTCTTTCATAGCCTCTATAAGTATGGGGGTAAACTTGCTATAATCTACACCTTTGTAGCCATCAGTACTCGTATTTATTAGTGCAGGGTATATTGTTTCTACCTCTTGTGCTATTACGCCTATTTGTGTGCCCGTGCCAAAGCCTTTATCTTTGTACTCTGCTTTCATATCGTAGGTTACGCCACGTAGTTTAAGTACATTGTTAAGTGAGTTGTTAAGCGTAACTATGTTTTGCTTGTAGCGTATATCGCTTGGTGTTATAGTACCACTAGCCAGTATATTGCCTACTACGTGTAGTTTTTCGGTAGGCGTAGTGGTATTAATTCCCACATTTACCGCATCAGTGCCTGTGCCACCTAGTACCATAGTGTTACTTGCTCCTACTTTGGCATTATAACCTATGGCGGTAGCATTATTAAAATTGCCGCCAGTAGCATCGGCGCTTGTTCCTAAGTAGGTATTACCGAAACCTGTAGTATTAGTAGCTCCTGATAAAGCACCTAAACTTACATTACTGCTTCCTGTAGTATGAGAACTTAATGCAGCATGTCCTATAGCTGTATTAGTTGCTCCTATAGTGTTTAAATTAAGCGCTTGATATCCCATAGCCACATTATCGTTTCCTGTGGTGGTGGTGGTAAGCGCTCTTGCACCAATAGCTACGTTGCTTTGTCCTGCGTTATTAAACCTTAGTGCATCAGCACCCATTGCAACATTATTTGCACCTGTAGTGTTAGCACTAAGCGCTCTAAAACCATTGGCAACATTAAGGTTACCTACAGTGTTTAACTTTAGTGCTTCGTAACCTGTGGCGGTATTAAATACACCTGTATTGTCTTTTAGAGCTTCAAAGCCTAATGCTGTATTAGCGGTTGCTGTAGTATTGGTACTAAGAGCGTTATACCCAACCGCCACATTTCCACTACCAGTAGTATTAGCGCGAAGTGCGCTATAGCCATAAGCGGTAACGCCAGTTGCAGTAGTAGTATTACCCAAGCTAAAATAACCAGTAGCTGTGTTAGCACCTCCCGTAGTGTTTGTAGCAAGTGCCATGTAGCCAACAGCCACATTGCTTATGCCTGTTGTGTTAGCATTTAATGCGCCGTATCCATTAGCTGTATTATCGCTACCTGTAGTGTTAGCACGTAAGCTATACATACCTGTGGTGGTATTGTTATTGCCTGTATTAGCCCCTAAGCCCATTGCTTCTGTACCTAGCGCAGTGTTATTTATGCCAGTAGTATTAGTTAGTAAAGCCCCTGCTCCAAACGCAGCATTACTATTTCCTGTGGTGTTAGTATTTAAAGCAGCTACTCCAAATGCGGAGTTATTACTTCCAGTAGTATTAGCGGTTAAGCTTTGTGCCCCATTAGCAGTATTACCACTACCAGTAGTAGAGTTAACCATACTTAAACTCCCTGTGGCTGTATTGTTACCACCTGTTGTGTTTAATAGTAAACTTTGTGCACCTATTGCAGTATTATTAGCAGCAGTGTTAAATTTAAGACTTCTATATCCTAAAGCTGTATTGTTATTTCCTGCACTGTTTGTAGTAGCACTTTCAAACCCAACAGCGGTATTACTTGTACCACTGGTATTACTTGCCAAGCTATTATACCCAACAGCGGTACTGCTACCTACAGTAGTGTTAGCGGCTAAGCTACCAATACCAATTGCTGTATTGCCAGTTCCCGTAGTATTTAACATAAGTGCTTGGTAACCATGTGCGGTATTATAGTTACCTGTAGTATTTGTGTTTAAACTACCTGCACCCATAGCTGAATTACCAAAACCTGAGGTATTTTGAGTTAGTGCACCCGTTCCATTTGCGGTATTATTAAAGCCTCCTGTATTCTTTTGTAGCGCTTGGTTACCTACTGCGGTATTATTAAAACCTGTAGTATTAAATTGTAGCGCTTGGTAACCATTGGCGGTATTAAAACTTTCGGTAGTGTTCGCTGTAAGTGCTTGGTAACCTGTGGCTGTATTACCCGCACCTGTAGTATTATTACCCAGTGCGCTATACCCTGTAGCTACATTGCTAGCGCCAGTGGTATTAGAAGACATACTGAAATAACCTGTAGCTGTATTATTATTAGCTGTGGTGTTGCCATTTAAACTATAATATCCTAATGCAGTGTTATTTGTGCCTGTGGTGTTGTGTTGAAGACTTAGATAACCTATAGATACATTGGCATTACCAATAGTATTACTCTCTAAAGCTTTTGTACCCGTAGCTGTATTGCCATTTCCAGTGGTGTTGAATTCAAGACTTTGATAACCTATAGCCACATTGGTAGTACCACTTGTATTTATGCTTAACGCTTGGTTACCTACCGCTACATTTTGCACGCCTGTGCTTGGCGTACCTGTAGTACCATACATAGCGTAATAACCAATAGCTACGTTATCGTTAGCTGTGTTGTTAGCAGGTGTTACGTTATCGCCACTATACAATGCTCGTGTACCAATAGCAATATTAGGGTTGGCGGTTATATTTACACTATTACTTCCAGCTAGTGTTCCTATTGCTATGTTATTACTACCTGTTATGTTATTACTAAGGCTACTATATCCAATAGAAATATTATCAGAACCAGTAGTATTTAATGGCAAACTAAATGCACCATTGGCTACATTGTTATTTCCTGTAGTATTGCGGTAAAGCGCCTGACCTCCAAATGCACTATTAGCCGCTCCTGTAGTATTATCAGTTAGTGTGTATGCTCCTGTGGCGGTATTAATAGTACCATTAACAGTCTTGTTAAGACTGGAATACCCTATAGCCGTGTTTGATGTTCCTGTAGTATGATTGTAAAGAGCTGCCGTACCTAATGCTGTATTTTGTACACCTGTAGTATTTTTATTTAAACTATTAGCTCCTATAGCGGTATTTCCAAAACCAGTGTTTAATGGATTTAAAGCTCCCACTCCAAATGATGAATTTCCTACAGATGAATTTAATAAGCCTGCTCTAGTTCCATTGCGCTTAAATACCAAATCTTGGTTATCAGTAGTGCCTATAAAATTAGTGGTTGGGTTAGTACCTGCGTTGCCTTTGGTAAGCCACGCTTGAGTTTTTATACTATCGGTTATAGCCTGGTTAGTAGGTAGCGTTATGTTAGTGCTCGCTACACCGTTTACCGTAGTATTAAATGCTCCAGTAGTAGTGTTGTATGTATTACTTAAACTATTAACTATAGGTACTGCTGTACCAGCTACACCATTTACGGTAGTAGTAATATTGTTGGCAGTACTTGTGTTGCTAACAGTGTTTACGGTTGGTGCGGTGGCTATTACACCGTTTACAGTACTTGTTATGGTATTACCACTTGTGCTTAGTGTATTGGTAGTGGCGGGTATTATAGTACTAAGGTCTATAGGTGCACCTGCTACACCGTTTACGGTAGTGGTAAGGTTAGTACCAGTAAGTGCATTGCTAACTGTGTTTATGATTAATGTAGTATCAGTAATACCATTAACAGAAGTACTTATTGTATTACCAGTACTTGTAGTGGTAACCGTGTTTACCGCAGGAGCTGTAGCCACTACGCCATCAACAGTACTAGTTATGGTATTGGTAGTGTTGGTAAGTGTATTAGTAGTAGCAGGCACTAGGGTGCTTACACTTGTCCAAGTAGGTGCTACGCCTATGCCTGAACTGGTAAGTACTTGCCCTATTGTGCCTGCTGTGCCTGCGGGTTTTAAATCCCCAAAAAACTGTATGTTGCCCAGTACGTCTAACTTAGCAGCAGGTAAGGTTTGCCCTATACCTACGTTACTTGTGCCGTTGGCTATGGTTATGGCTTCCGTATTATTGGCTACTATGTGTAAATCTCGGGCATTAAGTGTACCTAACTTATTAGTTGCGCTTGCGTTGTTTCCATTTAGTAACCATGCTTGCGCAGCTATGCTGTCTCTTATGGTTTGGAGTATGTTTTGTCCGCCTACATACAAGCTATCAAAGCTACCAAAACCTGCACGTATGGTGTCGGCTTGTATGCTGTGTGCGTATATGTAGTTGATGAATGCGCTATCGGCACGTAATAGCTGAGTGTATATACTATCGGCTTGTAAATATTTTAGTACTATGGTATCTTTGCTATTAAGGTAGTTGCTTGTTATTTGCTTAATAAGGCTATCTATACTCAGACCTTTTATTATAAGGCTATCAAAACGTCCTAAACCTGCGTATATACTGTCGGTACGTATGTAGTGCGCTTGCAGGTAAGTGGTAAAAATACTGTCGGTACGTAATAGCTTTATATAGGCACTATCGCTTTTTATATAATTACTTATTAGGTTTTTTATGTATGCGCTATCGGCTTGTATATAAGTGGCAAATAAGTTAGTGATGAATGCACTATCTGCCTGTAAATAATGTGCAAATATACTATCGGCTTTTAGCAGATTAATAATTACTGTATCGCCACTATTTATTATGCCTGTGGCGGTACACATACTTTTCCAAGTAGTGGTAGTAGTGTTAAAATAATTAAAACAATTTTCGGTAGTGTTATATACTAATAATCCGTTAGGCGGTGTTACTATTGCGTTGCGCTCTGCTAATGTTAAGCGTGGTACTAGCAAACCTTTATCGGTAGCTTGTAACTCCAATATGGCTTTGGGGTTGGGAGTTGTTGTGCCTATACCTACGTTGTTTTGGGCTTGCGCTTCGACTCCGCTTAGCGTCCAAAAGGACAGTAGTACTAATATAAAAGCAGCGGTACGCTGTATGTGTTTTTTGTATATTGTACGTTGTAAAACAAGATTATACAATTT
>JBEBIC010000438.1:0-1458 GCA_040080595.1 Bacteroidia bacterium
GATATATGCGCACCTACTGGTATGTTATAAATTTTAGCTTCTAAACCATCTACCATAATTTTTATGGTTGGACTCTTAGTTTTGTCGCGCGATTCTATAATTACTTTTTCTCTAAAGCCTGTTTGCTCATCTACTTCCTCACGGTACGAGTCGCCTTCAACTATTCCTTCAAATGATAACTTACCTTTAATCTCTGATAAGATTACCGCATTGTACGGATCCCACTCACATATTAACTGACCAGCCTTAACTGTATCTCCGTCTTTTATGTAAATAATAGAACCATAAGGAATGTTGTTAGTAGCCAACAATATACCAGTATTTTTGTCTAATACACGTAATTCTGCCGAACGACCAATAACTACATCTACCATATCTCCAGCAATATTCTTGCGGGCTACAGTTTTAAGTTCGTCTATTTCAGTAATACCATCGTATTTAGCTTTTATTGCCGACTCATTAGCAACCTTAGATGCAGCACCACCAACGTGGAACGTACGTAAGGTTAATTGAGTACCTGGCTCACCAATAGATTGTGCTGCAATAACTCCTACAGCCTCCCCTATTTGTACCATACGGCCACTCGCTAAGTTACGTCCGTAACATTTAGTACATACACCCGAACGACTTTCGCAAGTCAATACCGAACGTATTTCTACAGCTTCAAGTGGCGATGCGTCTATTTCGTTAGCTTCTTTTTCGGTTATTTGCTCGCCTGCCTCAACTATTACCGCTCCAGTTAATGGATTAATAACGTCTTGTACAGCCACACGACCTAATATTCTGTCGTATAACGATTCTACTATTTCTTCATTATTTTTTAATGAAGTCATAGTTAATCCACGTAATGTACCGCAATCTACTTCGTTGATGATAACGTCTTGCGCCACATCTACCAAACGACGTGTTAAGTAACCAGCATCTGCAGTTTTTAACGCTGTATCCGCCAATCCTTTACGTGCACCGTGGGTAGAAATAAAGTATTCTAATATTGATAAACCTTCCTTAAAGTTAGATAATACAGGATTCTCGATAATCTCCCCTCCCGACGAACCCGCTTTTTGAGGCTTAGCCATCAAACCACGCATACCGCTCAACTGCTTAATTTGTTCCTTACTACCACGTGCTCCCGAATCCAACATCATATAAATAGAGTTAAATCCTTGTTGATCGCTTGATAATATGTCCATTACACGCTTAGTTAAACGCGCATTGGTGTGGGTCCACACGTCAATAATTTGGTTATAACGCTCATTGTTAGTAATAAAACCTTGGTTATAGTTTAACATTACTTCTTCAATTTCGCCGTTTGCTGCCGCTATCATTTCTTGTTTCTCCGCAGGAATAACCACATCACCTAAGTTAAATGATAATCCTCCTTTAAATGCCATACTAAATCCTAAGTCTTTAATATCGTCAAGGAATTTAGCACCTTTAGCTACACCAACAGTACCAACT
>JBEBIC010000149.1:0-6977 GCA_040080595.1 Bacteroidia bacterium
TGTAGAAGATTTAACCGATTTTCCCGAAATATTAGGCGGGCGCGTAAAAACCCTACACCCCAAAGTGTTTGGTGGAATACTTGGGCGCAGAGCCGATGCAGGCGATGTAGCACAAATGGACACGCACGACATTACGGCTATTGATTTGGTTATTGTAGATTTATATCCGTTTGAAGAAACCATAGCCAATACCACCAACGAAGCCGACATTATAGAAAAAATAGACATTGGCGGAATTTCGTTAATACGAGCGGCAGCCAAAAACTTTAACGATGTAGTTATTTGCGCTAGCAAAGATAAGTACGATTACTTGCTTCGCTTGCTAAACGCACGCCACGGCGAAACAGACATAGAGCACCGTAGATTTTTAGCAACTCACGCATTCAATATTTCATCGCATTACGACAATGCTATTTTTCATTATTTTGATGATAGTAACATAGACAGAGTTGGGGCTTTAAAAATAAGTAACCAAGATTGTAACATATTGCGTTATGGCGAAAACCCTCACCAAAAGGGCGTTTTTTATGGTAATATTGATGAGTTGTTTACTAAATTAAATGGTAAAGAATTATCCTACAACAATTTATTAGATGTAGATGCTGCTGTAAATTTAATGAACGAATTTACCACTACCGAACCTACATTTGCCATACTTAAACACAATAACGCTTGCGGATTAGCTTCGCGCGCGACATTGCTACAAGCATGGACAGACGCACTAGCAGCCGACCCTACTTCAGCTTTTGGTGGTGTCCTTATTAGCAATACCGAAGTGGACGAAGCTACAGCAACCGAAATACATAAATTGTTTTTTGAAGTAATAATAGCACCATCATTCAGCAATGCAGCACTTACTATTTTAAAACAAAAAACAAACCGTGTTATTTTAATACAAAAAAACATACAGTTTGCAACTACCACAGTGCGTACAGCACTTAACGGTTACTTAGTACAAGACAAAGATTTAAAAACCGAAACTGAATTAAATCTTACACCTGCTACTACACTAGAGCCTACAGCTGAGCAAATACAAGATTTAATATTTGCCAACAAATTAGTAAAACATACAAAATCTAACACCATAGTTATAGCCAAAAACAAACAGCTTATAGCCAGTGGTACTGGGCAAACAAGCCGTGTAGATGCCTTACAACAAGCCATTGCTAAAGCCAAAACGTTTGGTTTTAGTTTACAAGGAACTGTTATGGCAAGCGATGCTTTTTTTCCATTTGCTGATTGTGTTGAAATTGCTCACAACGAAGGCATTAACACAGTAATACAACCAGGCGGAAGCATCAAAGACAAAGACAGTATAGACTATTGCAACAACAACAATATGTGTATGGTAATGACTGGTACACGCCACTTTAAACATTAATTTTAATTCAACTTATTTATATAACTATTTAAACTATTATAGCCATGGGATTTATGGACTTTTTAACACAAGAAATTGCAATTGACTTAGGTACAGCCAATACTATTATTATACATAATGATAAAGTTGTGGTAGATGAACCTAGTATTGTAGCTATGGACCGCACCACAGGGCGTATTATTGCTGTGGGACGTGTAGCTATGCAAATGCACGGTAAAACACACGAAAACATAAAAACTATTCGTCCCTTGCGCGATGGCGTTATTGCCGATTTTGAGGCTGCCGAAAGTATGATTAAGGGTATGATTAAAATGATTAATCCTACACGTCGCTTTTTTAATCCATCGTTGCGTATGGTTATCTGTATTCCATCGGGTATTACCGAGGTGGAAAAACGTGCCGTACGAGATAGTGCTGAGCATGCAGGCGGTAAAGAAGTATATATGATACACGAACCTATGGCAGCCGCTATTGGTATTGGTATTGATGTAGAAGAGCCCGTTGGAAATATGATTGTAGATATTGGAGGTGGTACTTCCGAAATTGCAATTATAGCCCTTGGTGGTATTGTGTGCGAGCGCTCAATACGCATTGCAGGTGATGATTTTAATGCAAATATTGAAGAATACATACGCCGTACACACAACGTACTTATAGGCGAGCGTACTGCCGAGCAAGTAAAAATAATGGTAGGTTCGGCATTGAACGAACTTGAAAATCCACCACAAGATTTTGCCGTACACGGTAGAGATTTAGTAACAGGTACACCAAAAGAAATAAATGTGTCCTATACCGAAATTGCACACGCCTTAGATAAATCTATTGCTAAAATAGAAGAGGCTATACTTAACGCCTTAGAAATGGCGCCACCAGAGCTTTCGGCCGATATATACAAAACAGGGATTTATCTTGCAGGAGGTGGAGCATTGTTACGTGGATTAGACAAACGTATATCAGCCAAAACTAAACTAGCGTGCTACATAGCCGACGACCCATTGCGTGCCGTAGCACGTGGTACTGGTATTGCACTTAAAAACATTGATAGATTTCAGTTTTTGATTAGATAATTTTTAGTTTATTAATACTTCATTTAATTTTCCCATAGTGGCTTCTTTGCAATGCGTAACCTCTTAGATTTTTTATATAAAAACTATGTGTTTTTAGTATTTGCGCTGTTGCAATTTGTGTCGTTTTACTTAATAGCTAACAATACTTATTACCAACGTGCAAGTATTGTAAACTCTGCCAACGCTGTTACTGGCGGTGTATATAAGGAGTATGCCAATGCCAACGAATATGTAGGATTACGTAGCCAAAACGAAGCGTTGAGCAAAGAAAATGCAATGCTACATAATATGTTGGTTGATGCACATTTGGATTTAACCAAACTATCGCAATTGCGTAATGATACACTGTACAAGCAACAGTACCACTACTTTACGGCTAAGGTTATAAATAATACGGTAAACGCTCGCAACAATTACATAACTATAAACAAAGGTAGTTTGCAAGGCGTAAGGCGAGATATGGCGGTAATAGGCGCATCGGGTATTGTGGGTATTGTACAAAATGTATCGCCACATTATTGCACTGCTATGAGTTTGTTGCACAAAGATTCTCGTATAAGTGCTCGTATAAAAAAGAACGAATATTTTGGCTCGCTTACTTGGTCGGGGACTAACTACGAGTACGCCGATTTAAACGATATACCTAAACACGTAAAACTAGCCAAAGGCGATACCATTGTTACCAGTGCTTACTCAAGTATTTTTCCTGAAGGAATTATTATTGGACGTATTGATAAATTTGAAATACAAGACGCCGCCAACTTTTATAACATACGTGTAAAACTAGCTACCGATTACAAAAAACTGACGCACGTGTATATGGTAGAAAACTTATTAAAACAAGAGCAAGATACCTTAGAAGTTAAATCAAAAGAAAACGGAAATGACAATTGAGACCCTAAAAATACTACTCCGTTTTATACTCTTAATGCTGATACAGGTATTGCTACTTAATCACATTAATTTTTC
Source organism: Bacteroidia bacterium (assembly GCA_040080595.1). Lineage (GTDB taxonomy): Bacteria > Bacteroidota > Bacteroidia > UBA4408 > UBA4408 > JACMRI01. The sequence continues at coordinate 3,418 of JBEBIC010000149.1, forward strand.
GGGATTTATAAACCCAATGCTATACACCTTAGCATTGCTTATGGTTCCGTTTGAAGTGAGTATAGTATCGGGTATGATTATCGGTTTTATTACTGGTATTAGTTTAGATTATTTTATGAACAGCGCAGGTATGCACGCATCGGCCTGTGTGCTTATGATGTATGTACGTCCTCGCTTGCTCAAAGCCTTTGGCCCACGCGACGGCTACGAACCCGAAGCGCAACCTAGCATAAAAACAATGGGGAATATGGAGTTTTTGTACTTTAGTTTTTTTATGGTAATTATACATCATTCGGCTTTGTTTTTTATTGAAGCATTTTCAATGCAACATTTTTTCTTTACCGTAGGGCGCATTATATTAAGCACTATTTTTACGGTACTATTGGTAAATATTACACAGTACATTATGTATCAAACCAAAACTCGTTAATTAGTAATAACATCTTTAAATTATAATGCCATGTTAGAAAAATTTCTGTACTACCTCAACCCAAAAACATTCTTTACCAAAAGCACCGAACCTAATATTAATACACGTATGATGCACGGTATGAACCGCATATCTATACTTATGTTTTTGATGTGCTTAGGCGTTATTATTTATAAATATTTGCATTTAAACTAAGTATATAATTTACTTAAAATGAAACGAAAGTACTTGTTACTTACCGCACTATTAGTGGTGTGTGCGGAGCTTTATATATTCTCCTACATAGCGTCATTACTTAGCAAACAATCCAATGTGGCTGTAGTAGTAGGTGCAGTTTTATTTTGTGTATTTATAGTAGGTAATTTTATTCTAGTGCATTACACCATCAAACAATTTAACAAAAAAACAAAATGAAAAACATACTTATAGCTACTGCCTTAGGCTTAACTTTAATAACAAGTTGTACTCGCATTGATGCTGGACACGAGGGGATTTTAATAAAACAATACGGTAGCGATAAAGGCGTGCAAGATGTATCGTTGGTAACTGGTATGGTGTGGTACAACCCTTGGACAGAAGATGTAGAGCAGTATGCAACATTTATTCAAACTATAGATTATGATGCCTTTAATGTAAATGCAAAAGATGGTAGCGAGTTTATTGTTGATCCTACATTATCCTACAATATAGTGGGTGGCAATAGCCCCAAAATATTTTCAAAGTACCGCAAAGATTTGGAAGAGGTAAGCAAAACAACTATTTTAAACTACGTAAAAGATGCTTTCCGTTTGCAAATGAATAAATATACTACCGACGAAATAGTAAGCAACAGAGAAAAATTTGAAACCGATGTACAAAAAACCTTAGCTGATGTTTTAGATAAAGAGGGCTTTAAACTAGAGCAACTAACAAGCGGTTTGCAATACCCACAAACTATAGTAGATGCTGTAAATAGCAAAAATAAAGCTGTGCAAGATGCCATGAAAGTAGAAAACGAATTGCGTGTAACTGAAGCGCAAGCCAAAAAATTAATAGTACAAGCCGAAGCCGAAAAACGAGCAAATGAACTAAAGCAAGCGTCATTAACGCCTATGCTTATTCAGCAACAATTTATTGATAAATGGGACGGACATACGCCTTTGTATGGAAATTCGCCAGTACTATTTCAATCGGTTAAATAGCCCTAAAAATAAGGCGTTGCGTTACGCATAATTATGCAAATACATTGCTCAGTTGTGCGTTTTTTTTAAGATATTTGTGTAACTAAATTTTAACAAATTACATGAGTTCAATATACGACAAATACGAAACCGTAGTAGGTTTAGAAGTTCACGCACAGCTACTTACCGCTACCAAAGCCTACTCCAACGACCTTAACGAATACGGAGGATTACCCAATACTAATGTAAGTGCTATTACACTTGGCTTGCCTGGTACCTTGCCTATGCACAACGCCAAAGTAATGGAATACGCCGTACGCTTGGGCTTGGCTGTTAATGCTACTATTAGAGAAGAAAATCAATACGCTCGTAAAAATTATTTTTATGCTGATTTACCCAAAGGCTACCAAATAACTCAAGATACTACGCCTGTGTGCAACGGTGGTTACATTACCATAAAACTACCCAACGGCACCGAAAAAAACATTAATCTTACCCGCATACATTGGGAGGAAGATGCTGGTAAAAGCATACACGACCAAGACCCATTTGATACCCTTATAGACCTTAACCGTGCAGGCACACCGCTATTAGAAATAGTTACAGAGCCCGATTTTAGCAGCAGCGAAGAGGCGTATGTGTACCTAAATGAAGTACGTAAACTATTGCGTTACATAGGTATATGCGATGGTAATATGGAAGAGGGAAGTATGCGTTGCGATGCAAATATTTCTGTACGCTTAAAAGGTGCTGAAAAACTTGGACGCCGCACCGAAGTGAAGAATATGAATAGTATGCGCAACGTACAACGTGCTATTGATTTTGAAGTAAAACGCCAAATAGATGTGTTAGAAGCAGGAGGAACTATAAGCCAAGACACACGTGGCTTTGACCCTGTAACAGGCGAAACCACTATGCAACGTAGTAAGGAAACTGCCAACGATTATCGTTATTTTCCTGAACCCGATTTGCCACCCGTATTTATTACGCAAGACTATATTGCAAGTATAAAAGCTACTATGCCATTGCTTCCTAATCAGTTATTTGATAAATATGTACACGAGTTAAAACTACCTGAGTACGATGCCAATGTGATAATAGAACGTAAGGAATTTGCTATGTATTTTGAGCAATTAATACTACTTACCACTAACTACAAAGCCGCAAGCAACTGGGTAATGGGGCCTGTAAAATCATACCTCAATGAGTATGCTATTGATATAGATAAACTTACCTTAACACCGCAACACATTGCCGATATGATAGCAATGACTGATGCCAATAAAATAAATTTTAACATTGCTAACCAGCAAATAATGCCTGCGCTTATAGCTACGCCTAGCAAAACAGCTTTGCAAGTAGCTACCGAACTTAATGTAATACAAGAAAGTAATGCCGATTTGTTAAGCGAATTAGTTACCAAAGTATTGGCACAATACCCCGAAAAAGTAGCCGAATACAAAGCTGGTAAAATGGGCTTGTTAGGCTTATTTATGGGCGAAGTAATGAAACTAAGCGGTGGCAAGGCTGATCCAAAATTGACTACTCAATTATTAAAACAACAACTGGATAATTAATATACACTTGTTACTTGTGTCTTTTTAAATTGTACATTTAACTCAATCTATTTTAATAAAAGAATTTAACATTTAAAGATTTAATAAATTATGAAAGTTGAAGCATTATCAATTATAAATAACAAATTAAAAACCATACCCGACAATTTTCTTAACGAGATTGTAGCGTATTTGGACTTTATTTCTTTTAAGGCAACTAATAATGATTGGGCTGAAGACCTTACTCCACAGCAGTTACAAAGTATTGAACGTGGACAAAACGATTTAAACACTGGTAACACCGTTAATCACAAAGAAGCTATGAGTAGAATAAAAGCTCACTTTAAATCCAAATAACAATGCCTATAATTTGGACAGAAAATGCTATAAATACATACATTGAAAGCATAGATT
>JBEBIC010000007.1:0-28957 GCA_040080595.1 Bacteroidia bacterium
TACCGATACCCTATTAAGAGATGTGAAAAGAATATACAAAGACTATTACGTAACCTACAGAGGCTCTCAAAATTTTATAGTTATTTTATTGCCATATAAACCAAGCACTGAATTTAGCTTTGATATCAATCCCATCATAAAATTAACTCAATTGCATAATAAAAATTTAGAAAAGCTTTTGATATGTTGGAACCCTGTTACATCCTGTTCAGAGGTCAGAATTGTAGTGAAATAAAATCAACTTTTCCCAATGAAAACATTTATAGCATTTTTTGACGTTTTAGGATTCAAAGAATTTATTTACAACAATGAATTAGACGAAGCCAAACGATTATTTAATCATTTATTACGAGATTCTCAAACCGCAATAAGTGGAGAAAAATATATCCAAATAAATTCAGGAATGATTGTCCCTGATTTAAAAAACCAAAAAGTAAATTGTTTACACGTTTCTGACAGTATTATTTTCTGGACAAACAATAATACCGAAGAAGATTTTAAGGATTTAGTCGAGGTATGTTATTCATTCTATTGGAGAAGTTTACAAGCTACTTTCCCTTTAAGAGGTTTTTTAACTTATGGAGATATTGACTTTAATCCTAGTACAATAAAAAACGACAACGGAATAGATTTTTATAATTATTCTTTAATCGGAAAAGGACTTGTTGATGCTTATTTGAAATCTGACAATATAGAATATGCTGGCTGTCTATTAGACGAATTAGCAATTGAGAAAGTTAGTGATAGTTTAATTAACGACCTCATATATGACCAAAAAATATGTATGTATAAGGTTCCATATAAAAAAGGAGAAAATTATGAACATGTCTTCAGACCAATAAAAGGAGACCATAATGACGTTTCTTTTCGCAACACAGCAGAAAGTATAAAAAGACTATTTACTTATGCTTCTAAGACGGAGATGATAAGTATGCCCGAAAGTGTAAAAAAGAAATTGAACAATACAATTGACTTTATAAGTTTTTTCAGAGAGACAGATAAAAATTTAAAGAACCCGAATAAAAAAGAATAACTCCCCTGTTCCTGTAAGTGTTCTGTAAGTAGCTTATTATTAAATTGGTGGTGTTTTCGCAAGTGTTAAGCTGGTTACTGAGCGGAGTGAAAGTATCAGCGTCACTTGTGAGCATATATAGCTGAAGTCTGCGACTTCGGTAATAGAGAAGTCGCAGACTTCAATTACAAGAAAATTCCAAGTGGCGCTGTTACTTCGTTTGCACTTGGTTGCTGAGCCTGCCGAAGTACAGTATCAGCTTAACACTTGAAATAGCACCACCAATTAATTAAATACCACACCACTATGCTTATGAGCAAGAATGTGTATCGTTTAAAATAATACTACGGGGTAGTTACCACTCTTCACATTATTGTACTACTATTAAAATTAACGCAATAATAAACTAAGCCGAGTTGTAGAATTATAAAGGATAATTTTACACACTTTTTAATATACTACCTTAATACTTGCCGTAACATAGGTAAGTGTACATAAACTAATAGCGTATGCAAAATTTTACTTTTACACACGCTATTCGTGTAGGGTAAAAATTAATAATACTATGCTACACCATTATTATTGTGGTATAATTCATGTATTTAAAATAGAAATTATCTCAATATAGTTTGTTCTCTATCTGGCCCTACTGATACTATTTTGATGGGTACACCTATGTATTGCTCAATAAATTCTACGTAGGTGGTTAGCTCCACAGGAAAATCGGCATAGTTGCGTACTTGTGTTAAATCGCAATTCCAGCCTTTAAATGCTTTGTACACAGGGTTAATGGTAGTGGTTACTACATCGTACGGAAGCTCTTCGCTTGTAATACCCTCGTATTCGTATGCAACACACACTTGTATAGTGTTAAATGCGCTAAGAATATCGGTTTTCATCATTATAAGTTGAGTAGCGCCATTTATCATAGTTGCGTATTTTAGGGCTGGCAAATCTAACCAACCGCAACGGCGCGAACGCCCAGTAGTTGAGCCGTATTCGTTGCCTATTTTACGCATTAATTCGCCCTCTTCATTAGCTAACTCAGTAGGAAATGGGCCCGAACCTACACGTGTGCAATAGGCTTTAAATATACCTAATACTTCGCCTATTTTGTTAGGAGCAACTCCCAAACCTGTGCAAGCCCCAGCAGTAGTAGTGTTGCTTGAGGTTACAAACGGATAGGTGCCAAAATCAACATCAAGCATAGAACCTTGTGCGCCTTCGGCAAGTACACGCTCATTGGCTTGTAATTTCTTATTTATTAAGTATTCCGAATCTACTACGGTAAGCGTTTTTAAAAACGCAATACTTTCGTTAAACGCTGCTTCTGCTTCGGTTATATCATATTCAAATTTATAAAAACCTATTAGTTCTTTGTGTTTGGCTACAAGTGCAGCATATTTTGCATCCCATTCTTTGCTAAATATATCGCCTACACGCAAGCCATTACGCCCAGTTTTGTCCATATAGGTTGGGCCTATCCCTTTAAGCGTAGAACCTATTTTAGCATTGCCTTTTTGGGCTTCGCTAGCAGCATCTATAATGCGGTGCGTAGGCAATATTAGGTGCGCCTTGCGCGATATATATAGTGCTTTTTTTATATCAATATTAAACTGGGCAAGATTATCTATTTCTTTTTTTAAAACCACAGGGTCTATTACTACACCGTTGCCAATAATATTAATGGTGTTTGGTCTAAAAATACCTGATGGTATGGTGTGCAACACGTGCTTAATACCATTAAACTCAAGTGTGTGCCCAGCGTTAGGTCCTCCTTGGAAACGTGCTACGGTAGTGTAGTTGGGGGTTATTACATCTACTATTTTACCCTTGCCTTCGTCGCCCCATTGTAGGCCTAATAACACATCTACTTTCATTTATTGAGTTTTAGTTTTTAGTTTTAAATATTGTTACAAATGTAAAAGGAATACACTTGATGATGGTTTATTTTATTATGGTTTTACCAACAATTGAAATACAAAATGTGTATAATTATTGCCACGCACCAAATAGTTCTTTCATTTGACGTTTAAACCATTGGTCTTTGCCAAACTGCGCCGTAATTTCGGCTTTAAATTCGGCTGAGGTATAACGTTTCTTTTTGCTTTTGTACCACAAAGTATTAAGGTTTGGGTTGCTTGTTTCTACTTTTGTAGCAAAAAACACTATACCACCATCTTCGGTGGCAAGCCCAAGTATAGCACCTGGCAAGCCATTAAAACTTTCGGGCCCTACTGATGGGGCTATTTCGTTGCAGTACCACGCATACATTTTTAGTTTGCTACTATCTGTGCTTTGCCATATTGCTTTACGGCAGTTAAACCCTGCTATGTTGCGCTTGCTATCGGTCATTTTCCATGCGCGTTTGCTTATGCTATCGGTTATTGCAAACTTTTCGCCCCATACACTTTTTATGGTTAATTTTTGGTTGCGTGCATAGTTTTGATATACTTGGTTACGGCTGGTGTACCAGTCGTTGCGTATTAGTTCGTCGGTTTCTTTTTCTTTAAATACACTTGCGGTATCGTTAAAGTAAAGTTCAAATATGTCTATTTTATTTTTTTCTTTTATGTACTCTTTTGCCCACTCACTATCCTTAAATTTCTTTACAAGATTAGTTTTACGTTCGTACGTTATTTTACCCGAAGTTATTTGTGCTTGCGCTGTATAGCTTGTTAGTATTACTAAAAAAGCCAGTAAATTTATTTTATTACATACCATGTCCATTATCATCATCTTTAGTTTTTTGACTGTTAAATTTCCAAGTTACTCCTAATAAAAAATAACGTGCTATAATGTTAGTTTTAGTATCGGTAATGTTGTTGTTGGTTACGGTACGTTTTACACTTACGTTTTGGTTTAAAATATCGTTGGCATTAAAAGATAGTATTAAGTTTTCGTTCTTCAAAAAACGCTTGTTAATACTGGCATTCCATATTACGTAGCTAATGTTGTAACCGTTGGTACGTTTGCTGTTTATGTAATAATCTACGTCAGAGTCTATTCTAAATTTTTTGGGCAAAGTAAGTTGCATACCACCGCCATAGTTTTGCGTATAGTACGGTGTATTATTTGTAGTAGTAATGCTCGCTATAGGCATATTGTAGGTATAGTTAGCAAATATCCAAGCCGTTATTTTATCTTCTAACTCGTATTGTAATTTAACGTCGGGGTTTATAGTTAATTGGGCTGTTGTGTTTTTGTTGGTATTTATAAAATTATTGTTTTTGTAATAATTACAATTTAAGTTGGGCGATATTTTCCATATTTTTTTGTACAATGCAAACTCCGACCACGTACTTAAATTAGCCGTGTTGTTGCCATTTACATTTACTGTTTGGGTAGTTGCTCGCCCTGTACTGTCGTACATAATGTAGCTGGTAAAGTCGTTGTTTACAATACTATAATTACTTTCAAAACCAAAGGCATTACCACTTAACACGCTGTATTTACTCATACCCAAATTAAAATTATGTGCGTAATTAGGTTTTAAATTGGGGTTACCTATGGTAACAGAATTAGGGTTACTGTTATCAAACACAGGTTGCAATTGGGTAACGTTGGGCTGGTCGCTAGAGGTACTGTATCCCGACCACAACTCGGCATTGTCGGATATAACATAGCTATATTCTGCAACAGGCAATACATTATTTATGCTTTGATTTATAGTAGCATTACTTATCAAATTAGTACTGTTTACCGTAACGTTGCGCACCGCCGAACCTACGTGTATGCGGTGTTTTTTAGTATCAAATTTATACAACACGCTGGCTTTGTTTACCAAACGTTTGGTTTCAAAATTATTGGTAAGTAAGGCATTAAGCTGAGTATATTCGCCGTTTACACTATTTAGCGTAGTACGGTTTTGGGTGCTAAGCGTGTAGGTATCTTCTAACTTAAATTCTAGTTTGTTTTTTTTGTTAAGTGGTTCTACATACCACAACATACCGCTATGGCTGGTGCTTGCGCTGTTATTGCTTTTTTGTTGATTAATAACATCGCTTACCGTTGTGGTAGTATCTTTATAATTAGTGTTGCTCGATTGCAATATACTTTTACCCTCGTTTTCAGCAATTCCTATGGTGTATTTGGCTCTAAACTCTCGGTTAGCTTTCATAAAATTATGTTTTATACGTACTGATGTACCTACGTTGTAACCACTGCTATTGCTGGTATTATTTACTAACGTGTTTCTATTTAATTTGTTGGTAGTAGTTAAAAACTCCGTGTTATTATCTCCGTTGCCTTGGCTTAAGTTATAACTTACATTGGGCTTTATTTCTAGTTCAGTAAGCGAGTCTAGCTTTTGGGTATATTTCATATTTACCACGTGTTGCTTACTCAATTGTGTATTTACTGATGTTATTTTGGATACGTAATTAGTATCAGTTAAAAAGTACTGTGTATTCACTTCTTCGCCTGTTTTTAGTAATGCTTCGTTGTACGAATAATTAGCAATAAGAGCACTTTTGGGGCTGTATTTTTCGTTGTAAAACAATCCTGTTTTTAGCGTGCGAGGTATTCCGTTATTGGTTACACCATTACCTCCATACATATTGTATTCGTTGCCATCATTGGCTTCAAAGGTGTTGGTGTTTATTCCAAATTTATTCATATCGCCCCAGCCAAATCCACCTTTGGGTGTGTTAGTTCCTAAGCCCATTAGCGATATTTTTTGTTTGTTTTTAAACTTATTCAATAGCACACTCCCTTCGTAAAATTTTTGCGCATCGCTTGCTGCACTTACCTTTCCAAAGTAGCCTTTTTTAGCGCTATCTTTTAGTTTTAAGTCCATTACTTTTATGGTTTCTTTACCTGCATCGGCATTGGCATCTTCATTTTTTTTGTCATACACCTGTACTGTTTCCAATGTGTTTGCATTTAAGTTTTTGGTAGCAATGGTAGGGTCTGCACCAAAAAACTCATCACCATCTATCAGTACTTTATCTATGGCTTTACCTTGTGCTTTTATGCTTCCATCTTTGGCTACTTGTATGCCAGGTAGTTTTTTTAGCAAGTCTTCAATTACGGCATTGGGTTTTACTTTAAACGAGTCGGCTATATACACTAGCGTATCGCCGTTGTAATACACGGGGTCTTTGTAAGCATATATTTTTACCTCTTTTAACGCTACCGATTTGTTGGGTAGTTTTACTTTTCCAAAATCAAATTCGTGGTTTTGTGTACTACCAAACACATAGTACTCTTGGTCGCCAAAGTTGCTGTGTGTTACCACTATTTGGTAGGTATCTAAGGGCAAGGTCATTTTATAAAGCCCTTGTGCATTGCTACGTGTATAGTTTACAAGCGTAGAGTCTTTGAGCCTTACGGCTAGTATTACTGCATTTTTAAGCCCGCTACTGGGTGTAGTATCTTGCACAGTACCTGCAATAGTAAGTTGCTGTGCATGGGCAGTTATTGATACTAATAAAAGAATGAAAATATAAAATAAACGCATGGGAATTTAATGTGTGAATAATGATGTTAAAATTTTAATTTTTATTAAGTACAATACGCACCGTAGTGCCTTTATCTACTACCGAATCTTTTATAAATATTTTGCCCTTGTGATACTCTTCTACTATGCGTTTGGCAAGCGATAAACCCAATCCCCAGCCTCTTTTTTTGGTAGTAAAGCCTGGTGCAAATACTGTACTTAGTTTATTAGCAGGTATGCCTTTGCCCGTATCTTCTATATCAATACATATAGTGGTTAGTTGCTCAGTAGCAGTAATACGTAGTGTACCCACGGCTTCCATAGCATCTACGGCATTGTTTATTACGTTTTCCAATACCCAATCCAATAACGGGATATTGAGCATTACTTCTGTATTGGTATCTATTGCTATGGTATAAGTAAAATCTACTTTGGTAGAAACTCGTTTTTGCATATACTGCAAACTGTGTGTAAGTGCCATAGCTACTGGGGCTAACTTTAAATCGGGGCTTGAGCCTACTTTGCTAAATCTATCGGCTACTGCTTGTAAGCGTAGTACATCTTTTTCTATTTCGTGTACAGTTTGTGCATCGGTATCTTGTAGTTTTAATAATTCTACCCACGCCATAAGCGACGATATAGGCGTGCCTAATTGATGCGCAGTTTCCTTGCTCATGCCTACCCATACTTGGTTTTGCTCAGCCTTGCGCGATACACTAAACAAATAATAGGCAGCTAATAAAAACAGTCCAATAATAAAAAACTGTATGTATGGAAAGTAACGCAGTTCCTTTAGTAGTTGCGACTCTTCGTAATATACATAGTGCGTTGCAGCATTTATACTTACCGTAAGTGGTGTGTGTTGCTCGCGCATACTTGCTAATAATGCTATGCGTTTAGTGGTGTTGTTTAGTAAAGTAGTATCTACATTACCCGATGTTACTACCGCTTGCGATGCCGAATCTATAAGCACCACAGGCACTGATGCCGAGTTGGTTACTATTTCGCTTATGAACGATTGTATTAAATCATTCATAGTATATTTAAGTTCGGCAAACAAACGAGAATCTTTGTAATAAATATAATTGCTACGTGTGGGTGTAACTTTTATTACAATAGGCGACATGTTTTGGCGTATAGTATTGAGCTCTCGTTGGAGTAAAATAGGGTTGTTGGCAACCGACGAATCAAAGTTGATGCTTGATATTATATTGAGTTTTTCATCAGTTAATAATACAGGCACCGTTTGATTATTACGTATTACATCAAACACAAAACCTAAGTTGCCTGCATCTATGCTGGAGCTTGCTAGTTGCTCGGTAGCCTTGGCCCACAGGCCTACTTTTTTTTGTTCTTCTTGGGCTAATTTTTCAAATAACGATTGTGTGTATTGTATAAGGTTAGCTTTTTTTTGTAAAGCCTGCGCCCATATTTGTACTTTGTTGCGCTCGTCTTGCGCTATTTTTTTTACTACGCTATTAGTATATACCACACTTGCCACTACTATGAGTAATGCTGCAAATAGCAGTAGTAATTTCCATACTAATTTTTGTTGGTAGATGTTCATGCTTTAGTTTTGATTTAAACAAATCTATAAATTATAACTGAACTTTAGTGCATCTCAAAATAGTAGCGCACATTGTGCATATATAAGAAACAATACCCATCAATTACGAATTAATAATTACATTTAATCTTTAACGTAATTCGTAATTTTTAATTCGTAATTGATACATAACATTTACTACATTCGTTCCATTATTAAAATTAAAAAAATGTCATTTTCACACCTGAAAAATAAACCATCGTTTCCGTTTGAAACCATTGCCACGGCAATAGCGTTTTCGCCACGATGCAAAAATATATTAGCCGAAGCGCAATTTTTTAAACGCTCGTTTAAAAGCAAATTAGTACTTATACACGTAGGCGAAAAAACTACTGAAAAGCAAGTACAATTAGAAAAATATTGTGCCGAAATAAACTTGCCATTGACGGATTTTACTATGCTATGGAAAACTGGCGATGTAGTAGAACAAATAATGACAAGCTGCAAAGCCGAAGCCGTTGATTTGTTATTGATGGGCGCTGTAAGCAAAGAAAATATGATGCAGTTTTACATTGGCTCTATTGCTCGCAAGCTCTGTCGCAAGGCCAAATGCTCGGTTTTATTGCTTACTCAACCACAAGAAAAGCCATCGTATTTTAATAAAATGGTGGTAAACCACGACGATACTCCTAAGAGTAAACACACCTTAGATACTGCCATATATTTTGCCCAACATCAGCCCAAAACTGATATTTATTTGGTAAACGAAGTAAACCTACCTGCCCTAGCACTTAGCATGGCCGATGGTAACAGCATACCCGAAGCCAAACAAATAAAACAAGAATTGTTAGGCGATGATGTTGCCGAACTAAAAGAACTGTGCTCCAAACACGAGTGCGAAACCATACGTATGGCATCGCGCACGGTAAACGGTAAGCCAGGTTTTGCAATAGCTAATTTTGCTAAAACCAAAAAAGCCGATTTGTTAGTACTTAATTCGCCAGATAAAAAGTTGGGTATTTTAGACCGTATATTTACACACGACATAGAGCACGTACTTGCCGATTTGCCCTGCAACCTCCTTATAGTACACTCTCGCACCCATAATTAATGTAGTAATTGCAAATTAAAAAAAATAAGTTTAACATCAACAATTTATGAGTGAAAACTACCCCAATAAATAATTAGAATTACTTAACTACTTCAAGTGAAACACAACGACATTATATTTTTCTTAACTGCTATTAGTCTTATGCTGCTACTTTCAAGGGTGGCATCGGAGGCGTGTCGCAAAATTAAATTTCCTATGGTAATGGGCGAGTTACTGGTAGGCATACTACTAGGACCTACTATTTTAGGCAAAATATCGCCAAGTATTTCGTTTCATTTATTTCCGTTGGAGGGTTCTATAAGTATAGCCATGCAGGGTATTACCACTATATCGGTAGTTATGCTACTATTTGTGGCGGGTATGGAGGTGCAATTGCCCATGGTGCTAAAACAAGGTAAAGTAGCCATTACCACAGGTTTAATGGGTATGATTATTCCCTTTGCGCTAGGTTTTGGTATTACGTGGTTTTTCCCTGAAGTGTTTCATGCCAACGACGACAAACACCGTATGTTACTTTCGTTGTTTATGGGTACTGCCATGTCTATATCGGCACTGCCTGTTATTGCTCGTATTCTTATGGATTTAAACTTATTTAAAACCAACATAGGTATGATTATTATTGCCAGCGCCATGTTTAACGACCTTATAGGTTGGCTCATATTCTCGCTCATATTGGGGCTTATGGGGCAAGGCGGGCATAGCATAAACATTGGCTACACCATAAGCTTAATTATTGGTTTTGGTTTATTTATGCTTACCGTGGGCAAACGCCTTATAGACCGTGCCTTGCCCTGGATGCAAAACAAACTTTCGTGGCCTGGCGGTGTGCTTGCATTTTGCTTAGGTTTATGTTTTATGGCGGCTGCATTTACTGAGTTAATAGGCGTACACGCTATATTAGGCGCATTTATTATGGGTATCGCCTTTGGCGATAGTGTACATTTAAAAGAGCAAGCCCGAGAAATTATTCATCAGTTTGTTACCAATATATTTGCGCCACTGTTCTTTGTTTCCATTGGGTTAAAGGTAAATTTTATCGACCATTTTAGTTTGTCTATTGTACTCATCATATTTGCAGTGGCATGCGTGGGTAAGGTAGTAGGAGCGGGGCTTGGCGCACGTATGGGTGGTTTAAGTAAGAATAATGCCATAGCCGTAGGTTTTGGTTTAAATGCACGTGGCGCTATGGAAATAATATTGGGTACACTTGCATTAAACGCAGGCTTAATATCGCAAGAAATATTTGTAGCATTAGTAATAATGGCAATGCTTACCAGTATAATAAGCGCACCGTTTATGAAAAAATTTGTAGAGATTTAAGTTTCGTTTTTTAGATAGATAAAAAAGTATGCACATAGATATTATAACACTGTTTCCTGATATGGTTCAAAACTACTTTGAACACAGTATAATGAAACGTGCGCAAGCCAAGCAATTGGCCACTATTAACGTAATAAACTTACGAGATTACAGTACCAACAAACACAAAAAAGTAGATGATTATCCCTTTGGTGGAGGTGCAGGAATGGTAATGAGTATAGAGCCTATTGCAGCTTGCATTAACGCATTAAAAGCCCAACGCACCTACGACGAAATAATTTTTCTTACGCCCGACGGCGAAGTATTTAACCAACCTACTGCCAATCGTTTTTCAAGCTACGAAAATATAATACTACTGTGTGGACACTACAAAGGCATTGACGAACGAGCCCGCGAATTATTTGTAACCAAAGAACTATCTATAGGAGATTACGTACTTACAGGCGGAGAACTAGCCGCTTGTGTAGTTGCCGATGCCATAATACGTGTAATGCCAGGAGTTTTAAATGACGAAACATCGGCATTGAGCGATAGCTTTCAAGACAACCTACTTTCGCCACCTGTATATACACGCCCTGCCAACTATATGGGGCACCAAATACCCGAAGTACTACTAAGCGGACACCCCATAAAAATAGCCGATTGGCGACACGAGCAAGCTTTGCAGCGTACGCAGGCACGCCGCCCCGATTTATTAAAATAAACTACCAATGGCAAAACCTACATTTAAAGAAAAATTACTAAACAAGCCTATTGTAGTAAAAACAATAGATAACGCCAAAGCTGTAGCGCTACCAGGTTTTGAAGGACTTACTTTATACGAAGTAGGTTATTTCTTTTTTGTAGAAATGGGCAAAAGCTCCATTACCACACGTTCATCGGCAGTGGCGTTTAAATTTTTTTTAGCCATATTTCCTGCTATTATATTTTTGTTTTCGCTCATACCGCATTTACCCGTTGCCGATTTACATCAACAATTACTCATACAAATGAAAGCCGTATTACCCACTAATGCTTACGAGTCGGGGGTAGAAACCATAAACGATTTAGTGAGTAATCAGCACAATGGTTTGCTATCGTTTGGTTTTTTGGTAACACTTTATTTTTCAACTAATGGTATAAGTGCGCTTATGGAAGCATTTAACCAAGCTATGCACGCTGCCGAAACACGTAGTTTTATTAAGGAACGCCTTATCTCTATATTTTTATTTATAGTGTTATCCGTCTTATTGCTCACAGCATCATTACTCATTATATTTAGCGAAGTAGCGCTCGATTATATGATAAGCCGAGGCTTATTAATAAGTGGTTCGCTGGAGATTATACTACTTACATTTGGCAAATGGAGCGTAGTACTTTTACTACTGTTTACCGCAATATCATTGTTGTATTATTTTGGGCCTGTAAACTCCAAAAAGTACGATTTAATAAGCCCAGGCGCAATACTAGCCACGGTATTATCTATAGTAGCATCAGTACTATTTAGTTATTATGTAAATAATTTTGGCACATACAACAAAGTATATGGCAGTATAGGAACACTAATGGTAGTAATGCTTTGGCTCGAATTTAACTGCCTTATAATATTGATTGGTTTTGATTTGAATGCCAAAATTTATAATAGGGTTTAGCTAAATGAGTTGTACAATTTTTAAACTATTGCTATGAAACTATTTACACTACTCTTCGCGCTAACTTTTTCAATGCGTACGTTTGGACAACAGCTAATGTATAAAGGCGAGCTTGTAGATACCGTAAAAATAATTTCTAATTCAAGTTATTATCATTTTGATACTTGCGGTACAACAACTGGAGTTTATGATGAATATATTATTGTATTCAAACTAGATAAAAATATTTATATTCTAAAACCATACCAACGGACTAAATACAAGTTTACATTTGAACCTGAAACATCATTTAGAACAAAAAAGGTTATAAAAGATGGAACTATAGTTAAACAGAATCTTATTTCAGATTTATTAAAAGAGTTGGAAATTACTTCCATCAAACCTAACTTTAACAATATAGGAATTACCAGTGAGTATTTTCTAAAACTAACAGATAAAAAGCACATTATTAAAGTGGCAAAACAACATAATACAGACTGGCATTTTAAAAAGGCATACTCAACAAAACATCAAAATAAAAAGATTTTTAACGAATGTCAAAATATCAATACATTAAATATGTACTTATCAACTGCTTTTGATACGACTGGATATACAATAATAACAGACGTTAATGATCATTTTGATATTATAATATCAACAGTTAAAACTAATTATCGTTTTGAAGGGAAATATCCAAACTCATTTAAACAGCCTTGGTACTATTATTCGGGCAATGGTGCTTTTGGTGTTACATCAGTTTTAAATTTTGCAATCAACAGTACGTTAGTTAAAATATTACCAAGCAATTTTTCAAGTCTTGAAACATTAAAAATTGAAGCCTTAACAAATAAATATATAGAATGGTATTTAGAAAAATGTAATATTATATTTTGACAATTACATTTTGCCGAATTTGCTAATCATAAACAATAGCTTGTGCAAAAGTAAAATTTTGCACAAGCTATTATTGCTTTGGGGAGGTTGTATTTCTACTATATTTAAACCATAAATTTTAACTAAAAAAACACTCAATCATGTGGCCAAGCATAGCACATTTTATATTACGCAATCGCATTTATTTATTAATTACTGTAGCAGTACTTACTGTTGTAATGGGCTACAATGCCAGCAAAGTAAGTATAGACTATGAGTTTGCGCAACTACTCCCCAGCGATGATAGCACGCTGATAAACCACAAGGCGTTTAAAAAACAATTTGGCGAAGACGGAACGGTAATGGTAGTAGGCTTTAAAGACGCATCGTTTTTTGAACTGCAAAAGTTTAACGATTTTATAGCCCTTAATAATAATCTCAAAAAACAATACGGCATAAAAGAGGTAGTAAGCGTAGCACGCTTGTTTAATCTTACCAAAAACGATTCGTTGCAACAGTTTGAGTTTAAACCAATAATAACTACGCTTAATAAAATAACACAGCCCATAACTACGCAACAGCAGTTAGATAGCGTACAAGATGTAGTTACGCATTTGCCGTTTTACAACGGTTTTGTGTTTAGCAAAGACTCGGCAGCTTACCTTGTTGCCATTACGTTTGACCAAACCAAACTCAACTCCAAAGAGCGTTTTGCAATATGCGATAGCCTTGTAGCCTGCACACAAGTGTTTGCAAGCAAGCATAAACTTACACCGCACTACAGCGGCTTGCCATTTATACGTTCGTTTATAGCCAAAAAAATATTACACGAAATGCAATTGTTTATGGCATTGGCATTTGCGGTTACCGCCATTATATTGTTTATGTTTTTTAGGTCGTTTCGTGTAGTAGGGTTTTCAATGTTGGTAGTACTTATAGGGGTAATATGGAGCTTTGCATTCATTTACTTATTAGGGTTTAAAATTACAGCATTATCGGGGCTTATAGCACCACTAATAATAGTAATAGGCGTACCCAATTGTATATTATTACTCAACAAATATCACCACGAAATTCGTGTGCATGGGCATAAAATACGTGCCTTACATACCATGACCAAAAATATAGGCGTATCTTTATTTTTTGCTAATGTAACTACCTCTATTGGCTTTTTTGTATTTGCATTTACAGGTAGTAAAATACTGGTACAGTTTGGTTACGTAGCATCGGCAAGCGTAATGATGACCTACATACTAAGTCTATTGCTTATACCTAGTATATTTAGTTATTTGCCAATGCCTAAACTAAGTACCCTTAACAGAGGCAACTATGGTGTTAGCAAGCAACTACTATCGCACATAGATTACATAGTACATCACCACCGCAAAACAGTGTATATAATAGTGGGTATTGTTACCGTAATAGGTTTGTATGGTATGACCAAAATTACGGCATTGGGCTATGTGGTAGATGACCTGCCAGCAAAGGATAAAGTATATACGGACTTAAACTTTTTTCAACAAAATTTTCACGGAGTATTACCATTTGAAGTAAGTATAGATACCCGCAAACCCAACGGTGCTATGGATTTGAAGACCTTGTATAAAGTAAATAAGTTTCAGAAAATGCTGGCTAAATACAACGAGTTTTCCAAACCACTATCGGTAGTGGAAGCTGTAAAGTTTAGCAACCAAGCCATGAATGATGGTGCTGCCAAACATTATATAGTACCCAATGCTTTACAACTGGGCGAAATAAGTAAGTACGCCAAAGACTCCAAACAAGGCGGACAAGGGGCAAATCAGTTTAAAGCATTTATGGATAGTACCAAACAAAAAATGCGTGTAAGTGTACAAATGGCCGACGTAGGCTCGGTGCGCCTTAAAGCACTAATAGCCGAACTTAAACCACGTACCGATAGTATATTTAACTACGATGCCGAAAGTAATACATGGTTAAGCGCCAACGACCGCTATAATGTAGTGTTTACAGGTACAAGCATAATGTTCCTAAAAGGTAACGATTACCTTGTAACCAACCTTATAGAAAGTGTAGGTATAGCCATAATACTTATTGCAATAGTAATGTTTATGCTGTTTATGAGTTTTAGAATGGTGGTAATAGCCTTAGTACCTAGCCTTATACCATTGCTTATAACAGCAGGATTAATGGGCTATGCAGGCATACATTTAAAACCAAGTACCATACTTATATTTAGTATAGCCTTTGGTATAGCTAGCGATGGTACACTTTATTTTTTAACCAAATATAGGTACGAACTTAAAAATGCCACTTTTAGTATATCCAAAGCCGTGAGCAATTCCATACACGAAACAGGCATAAGTATGATATATACTGCCGTAATATTGTTTTTTGGTTTTGGAATATTTGCAGCGTCATCATTTGGCGGTACTGCTGCATTGGGCATATTAGTAAGTACTACACTTGCTGTGGCTTATGCAAGTAACCTTATATTATTGCCTTGCTTTTTGCTTTCGTTAGAAAACAGCATAACCCGCAAAGCCATGATGAAAGAACCTTTATTTGATATTTATGACGAAGATAGCGATATAGATTATAGCGAGTTGCATATTGAGAAATAACAACAACACATAGCCCACAGTTTAAACTGTGGGCTATGGTAAACACCACGAACAGCAACCGTTTTAACGGTTTAAATAATCTGAATAACAACACATAGCCCACGGTTTAAACCGTGGGCTATAGTAAACACAACGAACAGCAACCGTTTTAAAATTAACATAAATAGAAAATAATTAAAACAAACCACCATTAAACTAATCACTACATACATTACACAATGGCTTGCAATGCGCTCCATTAGCACTACACAACCTATTATAGTTGGTGTAAGTGGCGGTGTGGATAGTATGGTGCTATTGCACCTATTAGCGCAAAGCAAACTAAACATAGTAGTGGCACATTGTAATTTTGGCTTACGGGGCGAGGAGTCTAATGGCGATGAACAATTGGTAACAGACTATTGTGCGAGCCAAACTATTACATGTGTAGTTAATAATTTTGACGTAAAACAATACATCAATACTCATAAAGTAGGTACACAAGAGGCTGCACGTAACCTACGCTACCATTGGTTTACAAGCCTTTGCACACAGTACAACGCATTGTACACAGCCATAGCACACAACGCCAACGACCAAGCCGAAACTATTGTATATAAATTAGTACGAGGGTCTGGAATGCAGGGATTACAAGGTATGACAGACATTAATGCTACTATTATTCGCCCGCTATTAAACATAAATAGAACCGAAATAGAAGCCTACGCATTAGCCAACGCCATACCCTACCGTACAGACAGCAGTAATAATAGCGATAAATATATGCGCAATTATATTAGGAATAATGTGTTACCTGCATTACAAAACGTGAATACACAGGCCATACAGCACATTAACGAAACTGCACAATATGTGCAACAAGCTAATGCTATACTTACCGAAAGTGTGGCACGTATATTACCCTTAGTAGTTAAGCACTTACCTAACTATGTGGTAAGCATTGATATTACTGCATTACAAAGCCTCACACAACATTACGAAGCATACATTTATTACGTATTACAACCCTATCATCTTACTACTACACAACACAACAACTTGCTACACGCCTTTAATAGCAAGCAAAGTGGAGCATTGTTTGAAACCGAAACACATTTCTTATGCGTGTATAACACGTGTATTCATGCACTTGCATTAGATAAATTATATGTAATAGATGAATTAATACACGAAAACGCAAGTACTGCTATTTACAATACAAGTGCGCAAACCGTTGCTACCATTACTACTGGCAATACCGCCACTACTAATTATTGCGATGCTATTACGTTGCTATTTCCATTGCAAATACGCAACTGGCAAATAGGCGATAGTGTGCAACCATTAGGTATGAATGGTAAGTCTAAGTTGGTGTCGGACGTACTTACTAACAAAAAACTATCTATTTTGCAAAAAAAACAAGTGCTAGTAGTGCTATCTAACACTAAAATAGCAATGGTAATAGATAGCTGTACGGCGCACTGGGCAAGGGTTTTAACTGATACTGAAAAAATATTTTCGATAGATATAACGCCGTGTTAAAAAAAATAGTAATTTCAAATTTCAACTTATTACACTTTCAACTTATAAAAATATAGCGTTATGGAAACTACAAGAAAAATTATTATTGTGGATAAAGAAAGCATTGCCGAACTGTCATACCCTGCCACCGACGTACTTGCCACAAAAGAAGAAATGGTACAACGCAAATTGGACGCAGAACGTGCTACATTGCTAGGAAACAATGAACATTCAAAAGTTAAAATTATTTTTGAAGACAACATAAATACAAAACAAGTAGAAACTACTATTTGGGGTACTACCGACAAAAGGATAATTTTGAAAGGTGGTATGGTTATTCCATTACATAGAATACACGAAATTAAATATTTATAACACATCTATCAAACACAACAATGAACAAATTAAAATCAATTGCATTAGCATTAACAACTGCTTCGCTATTAAGCAGCTGCGGTTACAACAGTATTATAGAAAAAGACGAACGTGCCAAAGGCGCATGGGCGCAGGTAGAAAACGCATACCAACGTCGCTCCGACTTAATTCCTAACTTGGTAAACACTGTAAAAGGTGCTGCCGAATTTGAAAAAAGCACATTACAAGCGGTAGTGGAAGCACGTGCCAAAGCAACAAGCATTACCATAGACCCAAGCAAAGCTACCGCCGAAGATTACAAGCGTTTTGAAGAGGCACAAGATGGTATTAAAGGAGCATTATCAAAACTAATGATGGTAACAGAAAACTATCCTGACTTAAAAGCCAACGAAAATTTTAAAGAATTGCAAGCACAGCTTGAAGGTACTGAAAACCGCATAGCAGTAGAGCGTAACAACTTTAACACTGCTACCGAAGACTATAACGCCTACTTACGCAAATTTCCTAACAACCTTACAGCAAGTATGTTTAGTTTTGAAACTAAAGCCTATTTTAAAGCTACTGCAGGTAGCGAAAAAGCACCTGAAGTAAAGTTTTAACACTACTTTTAACTCACATCAAAAAAAGGCTTGATACAAAATTGTATCAAGCCTTTTTTTGATTGTATTTATTAGGAATTACTTTTTACTTACTTCTCCATTTATTAACACGTAGGTTGCATTACTTTCTGGGCATATAGCAGTATTATTATCATCAAAATTAAGCCTATGTCCATACTCGCTCATGTAGCCTACTTGGCGTGCAGGATTACCTACCCATAACGTGTAAGCAGGTACGTTTTTAGTAACCACAGCACCAGCGCCTATAAAGGCAAATGCACCAATATCATGGCCACATACAATAGTTGCATTAGCGCCAATAGAAGCACCTTCGCCCACATGCGTTTTAAGATATTCGTTTTTACGATTAACAGCACTACGTGGATTTATAACATTGGTAAACACCATCGATGGCCCCAAAAACACATCGTTGGCGCAGGTTACACCAGTGTATATGCTTACGTTGTTTTGTACTTTTACGTTGTTACCCAATATCACTTCGGGGCTTATAACTACGTTTTGCCCAATATTACAATTTTCGCCCAATGTACACTTGGGCATTATGTGGCTAAAGTGCCATATTTTAGTGCCTTTTCCAATAGTACAGCCTGCATCAACTAATGCAGTTTCGTGGGCAAAATATTCAGTAGTGTTTTCCATACGATATATTAAATAATAATTTAAGTGTGTGTTGATTTTGGACAAATGTAAATTTTAACCTGCAATAAATAATTATAACCACTCATTTTAATAAAAAAAAGTATATTTAGCATTAATTAAAATTATAACAGTACTTAAATTTTGGATTATCTTTTACTCGTATTTATAACCGCTGCTTGCATAAGTTTGTTTAGTATTCCTGCTTTAATAAAGGTGGCAATACTAAAACGCTTGTTTGATGCACCCGATGGCGAACGCAAAGTACACAACCGCATAGTACCTACAGTAGGCGGTATTATTATATTTGCAGCCACATTATTTAGTTACGCATTGTGGTACCCAGTGGTTGATGCGCATGATTTAAAATACATTGCAGCCACCTCGTTACTCTTATTTTTTGTGGGTATAAAAGACGATATTATAGGTACTGCACCTGTCAAAAAACTACTATCGTTTATCATTATTAGTTTTATTTTGGTACTACTTGCAAACCAACGTATTACTACTATGCACGGCATATTTGGCGTGTATGCAATGACTGATGCTTGGCAAATATTATTTAGCACATTTACCGTTATTGTAATTATAAACGCATTTAACCTTATAGACGGTATAGACGGACTTGCCGCAGGCATAGGGCTTATAGCTTGCCTTACCTTGGGAGCATGGTTTTATTTGGTGCAAGATGCAAGTATGGCTGCGTTGGCATTTGCATTAGCGGGTTCATTGGCTGCGTTTTTGGTGTTTAATTTTGCACCTGCCAAATTATTTATGGGCGATAGTGGTTCGCTTATTATAGGCTTAATAGTGGCTATACTAGTTATACGTTGCCTTAGTTTTGATGTAAGTAAAATACACCACAACGAGTTAGTAACCTTTAGTAGACCTGTGTTTGTATTGTCTATATTAGTGTATCCGTTATACGATACGTTTAGAGTATTTGTACTCCGCATATTACGTGGCGAATCTCCATTTACGGCTGATAAAAAACACATACATCACGCACTGCTTAGCCTAGGTTTTAGCCACCGTACTACAGCTCTAATATTGTATGCGTTTACGTTAGTAATTATAAGTATAGGTTTGCTCTTGCACGCACAATCTACCTTAATACAATTTGTAAGTGTATTGCTTGCCACTATTGTTATAGCACAAATTCCGTTTTTTATTAAGAAACGCAATGCGTAGTTATTTAGTACTTATAATGTGTTGTATTGGCCTAAATATGCAGGCGCAGTACGTAAACTATGCAAGCATCAACAACCGTATTATTGATACTACAATAGTACATTTGCCTCATCGTTTAATAAATACACCATTGTTGCTGAATGATACCAATCGTAAAAAAACAATACGCATTAGTCCGCTTATTACGGCATTACCTACTATTGAAAAAAACAACGTTGGCGCACAATTAGGCGCAGGATTTTCGGCTATGTTTAAGTTTAATAAAAAGCTACAAACTATAATTAATTATGAACGCCTGTGGCTCAATGGCACTACAGCTATGGATAGTAGTGTTTCCAAAAACAATAGTATTGGTGCGGTAGGTACAGCATTTTATACACGCAATACTAAGTTTATCACAAGCAATTATTTAGATTTTAACATAAAATACGTACCTAACAAATACATAACATTGCACGCAGGGCGCAATCGTTTTTTTGCGGGCGAAGGATATAGGTCGCTTATATTAAGTGATAATGCAGCACCTATGTATCACTTGAGTTTTGATGCTAAATTTAAGCAGTTTCAGTACTCTACCACCTACGCACACTTGGTAGATATGAATGATAGCAAACCATTAGATAACTATGTGCGTAATAAGTTTATGACTTTTCATAGCATAAGTTACACGCCTAACAAATGGTTAAATGTACAACTGTACGAAACCGTAGTGTTTGCAAGCCGTAGCAATAATCCGTATAAGTTTAAGTATGATGTTACCTACCTTAACCCTATAGTATTTTTGCGCCCTGTGGAGTATAGCCAAGGCAGTACCGATAATGAATTACTTGGACTTAATATCAAACTAAAACCTATTAAAAACTTAACCTTATACGGGCAGTTTGTGTTAGATGAATTTTTGCTATCGTACTTTGTAAAACGTACTGGTTGGTGGGGCAATAAATATGCCCTACAAGGCGGGGCAAAGTACAACTACGTACGTCATCAAAAACAATTTGTAGCCCTTTCCGAACTTAATTACGTGCGCCCTTACACCTATGCACATGCCGACCCATTAATTAATTACGGACATTACAACCAAGCATTGGCACACCCCGCAGGAGGTAATTTTATAGAGGCATTGTCGTTAGTATCATACAAACAAAACAAACTAATGTTTACTGCTAAAGGTTCGTATTTTATGCAAGGGTTAGATGCCAATAACAACAACTATGGTAGCAACATATACATAAGTTACACCAAGCGAAATGCCGATTTTGGCATAGCTATATTGCAAGGGAAATTATTAAAACGCATAACAGCCAACCTGCAAGCCACTTACACATTACCCAAAGCCAAAAATACAAATGTATGCTTAGGTGCAATAGTTACCAAAAGCAACCTAAACCAAAGTTGCGTAGTAGTGTATATGGGGCTACAAGCCACGTTATTTAATCATTACAACGATTATTAAAAATAAAATAGTATATTTGTCACAAACACTGTATAATAAAATAATCACTATGAAAACATTTGCCAACCCCACTGCCATTATTTTGGATACTATATTTTGTAAAACAAAACAAATTGGAATGTCCGCCCAATCAAGCCTTACATTATACAACATACAAAAAACCGCACTAAAATTCACCACTGTTATTGTACTAATTGCATGGTCGCTGAGCGGAGCCGAAGCGCAAGCTCAAAGTAACATAGGTATAAACACAGCAACGCCCGACAATTCGGCAATACTAGATATTACGCATACCACACGAGGCTTGCTTATACCACGCATTGTACTTACCGCTACTAATGTAGCAGCACCTATAGTTACGCCTGCACTTAGTTTGTTAGTGTTTAATACCAACACCACAGTAGGTGTTAATGGTGTAACACCAGGTTATTATTACTGGGACGGATTGCAATGGGCAAGCCTAAGCACACCGCCACCTACTACTAATACACTTAGTAGCGCAGGTAATATCCTAATATCAACCGTTGATGGTGTAGTAGATACGACTTTAGCCGTGAATACTGTAACTAACACGAGTACAGCTAATAATCTTACTACTACAGTAAATGGAGTAACAGGTACAGCTGTACCTATGGTTAATACTATAAGTAATACGCTTACAGGTACTAACCTTACTACTACGGTTAATGGCATTACAGGCGCAGTAGTAAATCTTAGCAGTATAGTACCTGCTACTACTGTAAGTAATACAAGCACCGCCAATAACCTTACTACTACCGTTAATGGTGTAACAGGTACAGCTGTACCTATGGTTAATACTATAAGCAATACACTTACAGGTACTAACCTTACTACTACGGTTAATGGCATTACAGGCGCAGTAGTAAATCTTAGCAGTATAGTGCCTGCTACTACTGTAAGTAATACAAGCACCGCCAATAACCTTACTACTACTGTTAATGGTATAACGAGTACTGCTGTGCCTATGGTTAATACTATAAGCAACACAAGCACTGCTAATAACCTTACTACTACCGTTAATGGTGTAACAAGTACTGCAGTGCCTATGGTTAATACTATAAGTAACACACTTACAGGTACTAACCTTACTACTACCGTAAATGGTGTAATAGGCGCAGTAGTAAACCTTAGTAGTATAGTGCCTGCTACTACCAATACTATGAGTAGCGCAGGCAATACCATTACCAATACTACCAATGGAGTAGTAGCTACAGCACCTGCCGTTAATACAGTAAGTAATACAAGTACCGCCAACAACCTTACTACTACCGTTAATGGTGTAGCGGGAACAGCTGTGCCTATGGTTAATACTATAAGCAACACAAGCACTGCTAATAACCTTACTACTACCGTTAATGGTGTAACAAGTACTGCTGTGCCTATGGTTAATAGTTTGAGTAATACGTATAATACAACCACAGGAGTATTTAACACTACGGTAAATGGTATAGCAGGTGCTAACGTAACATTGCCTACCAACAAAGCCATGGGCGATAGCGTACGCACATTAGCATGGCTTACCAAAGGCAATGCAGGTACAGTAGCGGGTACTAATTTTATAGGTACAACCGATAATGTGGACGTAGTATTTAAACGTAATAATGCACCAAGTGGCTTGATTAATGGCGCTTTAGCTAACATCGCTTTTGGAACTAATGCGTTTACATTAGCGACTGGAGATTGGAATACGGCAATGGGAGTCTCTAGCCTTGCAGGAACAACAACAGGACGATGGAATACCGCCATGGGTACATCAAGTTTAGCGAGTAATACAGGAGGTTTATTTAATACAGCACACGGTGTAATGGCAGCTTATCAAAATACAACAGGAAATAGAAATACTGCAATAGGAGTCGGATCTAGCCGTTTTAATCAAACAGGAAATAATAATACCGCCATTGGATACGAAAGTTTGTTTTGGAATTCAGCAAGTAGTAATACAGGAATAGGTATGAGTAGTTTATGGAAAAATGCTATAGGAAGTAAAAATTTTGCGGGAGGAGATAGCAGTTTATATAATACAAATGCTAGCGAAAATACAGCAATAGGTTATGTATCTGGAAATATAAATACTACAGGTAGTAAAAATGTATTTTTAGGGGCTTACGCCGATGCTACTGCCAATAATTTTAGTAAGGCCACGGCCATAGGTTACAACGCCAAAGTAGGTGCAAGCAATACTATGATACTAGGAGGTACAGGTTTAGATGCCATACAATTAGGAATAAATACAACCACAGCAATTACTAACCTGCATATAAAACCAAGTTCGGCTACCAACGACGATGTATTAATAGATGGTGTAAATCCTTATTATATAACACGTACTACTACTTACCCATCGTTAGCAAGTGGGCAGTATGGAGGTTTGGCATTTGTGAGCGAAGGCCTAGCTACATCGGCTACCGTGTGGCCTCCGCAAGCAGCTATGCACTTTGTAACAGGCGAACCACATACCGCCACTGCAAAAGGAACACACATAGCTTTTGTAACTACACTTAATACCACCACTAACGGACTAGAGCGTATGCGTATAAACCATGATGGTACCGTAGGTATAGGTACTGCTACTCCATTGCACACATTGCACTTGCATAGCAATGCCAATAACCACCATGCGTTAACCATTACTGCCGAAAATCAAACAGACCATTGGGACTTGGTAAAACGTGGACAAACCTATGGTGGTGGAGCTAATAACAATTTTGTATTGGCGTTTAATAATGCCGATTTATTTGATTTTACCTCTACAGGTAATATGGGTATAGGCACCGCCACACCCGCTGCCAAATTAGATATTATGGGAAACATAAAAATAACTGATGGTACACAAGGTGTTGGCAAAGTACTTACGAGCGATGCTAACGGAAAGGCCGATTGGCAAATACCTGCTACAAGTAATGTAATTGTAGGTACAATTCCCGTTGCAGGAACTACCATTCCAATTGTACCAGGTAATAATAATACCTACTCAGGAGTTTCGTTTGTATTAAGTGCAGGAGTGTGGGAAATAGAATATCAAAACTGGGGTTATATAGATGTATTACCAAACGGAGGCTTTTTTTACACGTCTTTAAGTACAAGTAATGCACTAATAGTTTCTCCTACATCTTACTCTAATAATAAAACCTGCCTCACAATGCCATATTTTAACGGAACACCTGAGAGTACAAGAGTTATTACTGGTAAATGGATGATAACAGTGCCTGCGGGAGGACAAACTGTATATGTATGGAATGGAGTAAATATAGGCACAGCATGCAATGCGGTTTATCAAAACGCATTGTTAGGTGCGGCGGGACCTTATTCATACTCGTGGGCCAAAAAAATTCTGTAGTATATTAAATTATCTCTACGTTTAAAAAACAAATTCTCCGTACAATTTTAAAACTGTGCGGGGAATTGTTTTTTTGTTCGCAAACACATAACATCTTTGTTATATTTGCCAATAGATGACAAACACAAATTATATACATTATGCGCCTAATTATGGCGAGGGTACACATTACCATTTATCATTATGGGTGGACGTGGCAAGTACTACTATGGCAGTGCTTAACACTACTACCAAGGTGTACGAATGCCTTATAAAATACACAAGCCCTATTACACAAGTACCCAACGAACAATTGCGTGCCGATTTAAAACTAGCACAAGTGCAATTATTGAGTGCTTCGGCGCAAGTGTATAACGCAGGTATGACTATAATACCCAACAACACCATTGCTACCAACGAGTTGGGCTACACACATACTGATGCACTACAACTTATAAATGCTCAAATAGCCTATAACGTATCACCCGAAATTACAGCCAAATTACAACAATTATCTCCAGCTATTACGGTGCACCATCACGCTGCTATAAGCATACAAAATGCACTTACCAATGTAGCGCAACAACCCAACGATAGTTTTGTAACCGCAACATTATACAACAAATTGTTGCACGTGTGTGTAGTAAAAAACGGTGTATTTACGCTTAGTAATTATTACGACATAAAACACACCAACGACATAGTATATTATACATTATTTACCTACAATCAGCTACAGTTAAGCAACACAGCCGTACCGCTATATATATATGCTGACGCTACTACGGCTAAATTAATAGCTACTCATGTTATGGAATTTATACAAACTACACACACCACACATAGCTTACCTACGCCTTACACGTTGCATAGCAGTATAGATAGCACATTAACGAGCGAATTATATCCACTACTAACATTGCACCCATGCGTATAGTTGCAGGCAAATATAAAGGGCGTAAACTTCCGTTTATGAAAGAGGGGACGCTGCGCCCCACTACCGACTACGCGCGTGAGGCACTGATGAATATTTTGAACAATGCCCTAGACTTGGAAGAGTGCCGAGTGTTGGATTTATTTGCAGGTACAGGAGCTATGTCGTTTGAATTATTATCTCGTGGAGTTAAAAGTAGTATCTGTGTAGAAAGTAATAAAATACATTATAACTACATACGTAGTGCAGCTACTTTTTTGAACGAAAAAAACATTACCATATTAATGACTGATGTATTTTTGTTCATCAAAAAAAACGAAATGCCCTATAGCATAGTATTTGCAGACCCTCCGTACGATTTAAAAAACTTGAGCGAACTACCACAATTAATTTTGGATAGTAAGAGTATGAATGCCGATAGTACCCTAATAGTAGAACACCCCGAAAGTATTGATTTTAGTAAAGTAGCAGGCTTTTATAGTCATAAAAATTATGGTAAAGTAAATTTTAGTTTTTTTAGAAAAGAAGATAATAACCCATCAACTACACTACCCAATGAGTAAAAAAATAGCTTTATTTCCAGGGTCGTTTGATCCTATTACCAAAGGGCACGAAGCTCTTGTGTTGCGTGCTATACCTTTGTTTGATGAGGTGATAGTAGCCGTAGGGGTTAATAGTATAAAACAATGTATGTTTACATTGGAGCAGCGTTTGGAGTTTATACGCACTACATTTAAAAATTATCCTAATGTAAAAGTTACTACCTACCAAGGACTTACCATTAACTATGCAATGCAAATAGGCGCTAACACTATATTGCGTGGCTTGCGCAATAGTACCGATTTTGATTACGAAAAAAGTATAGCGCAAATGAACAAAGCCATAAGCCCAAGTGTAGATACTATATTTTTAATAACCGACCCCGAACTAGCAGCTATAAGTTCCAGCATATTACGTGAGTTGATAAAAGGTGGAGCTAACGTACAACCATTCTTACCTACAGCAATAGAAATAGTAATTACGAATTAAAAATTACGAATTACGACCTGTTAAGTTTCATAACTCTTCTAGCATCTATTGTCTTAAATCTAATATCTCCAATCTAATAATGAACAAATTCCTATCTATTTTACTTGTACTACTTGCAATGTGCGCTTTTGCACAGGCGGGCAATCAGGTATTAATAATGGGTAAAGCACCACAATTAGCTAATAAAACCATAGCTGCTTATACCGTTACCGATTATTTTTCGGAAAACAAAAAAAGTATATCGCCTGTGTTTAAAATAGACGACGAAGGTAATTTTGAACTTAAATTTCCCTTGCAAGAACTTACTTACGTTACCTGCATTAGCAACGGTTACAAGTTTGATTTATATTGCACTCCCAACAAAGTATATACCATAAGTATAGCCCCTAACGATAGTACCTTGCGCACCAAAGTAAATGCCGAGGTGTATCTTAATTATAGTATTAAATGTAACGATGAGTACGACCTTAATAAATTAGTTACGCAATACACTTATACAAGCGATGTGTTTTTTAGTACCCATTTTATGAAAATTACACAGCGTATGGCAACAATGGAAATAGATAGCTTGAAAAAAGCAACTACCGCCAAATACGCACCAGTAAAGAACGCTTATTTTAATACCTATTTGTACTATGCTAACGCACTGCTAGAGTACGAATGTGTGCGTACTACCAAAAAATTCAACCGTAAGTTTATGAATAACATTGCGCTAGACAACCGTGCTTATGTTGATTTTTTTAAAGAATTTTATGCCAATAAATTAGACCGAGAAACCAATACCATATCAGGCGAAAAACTGTTAACCTACATTAATAATTATAAAAGTTACACAGCCGTAAATAATTATTTTAAAAAAGATACGCTACTAACCAACGATACCCTACGTGCATTAGTATGTATAAATGGGCTGTACGAATGCTTGTACAAACGTGGGTATAATAACACCAATCTATTAGAAGTGTTACAAAATGCTTCGGATTCCTGCAACATACCTGCATTACAAAACATTGCTAAGCAATACATTATTAAATACAATAGGGGTAAGGTAGGTGCTAAAATTAATTTAGAATACACACTAATTAACGAAACCCTTGATACCATTGCATTAAGCAAGTATAGCGGTAAGTATATATGCTTAGCGGTGGGGAACTCACGCAGTGCCGATTATTGGCAAGAGATGCGCTTAGTACCTCGCTTAATTAACTTGTATGGGCGCAATATTAACTTTGTAAGCCTTGCTATTGATGATAATTATGCAAAAACACTCGCCATAAAAAAACAAAATAAATACACATGGCCATTTCTTAATGCCAATAATGCGCACGAATTATTAGATGCACTAAACCTACGTGCCATACCTAGTTTTTATATACTATCGTATGATGGTACTTTGCTATTAAGTTCGGGTAGCAAACCCAGCGATTTGCTAGAACGCAACATACAAGGGCTACGTAAGGGCTATTAGTATTTCGCATAGCCCACGGTTTAAACCGTGGGTTATATTATAATTTGTATATTTGCACACGAAATAAATCAACATAAAAACTAATTAAAACACCCATACACATGAGCCAAATAAACATAGCACAAGTACTTACCGCATTAGGCATTAAGGAACATAACAACGGAGCATCAACAGGCCTTAACTGGACTGCTACCACAGGTAAAATTATAGAATCGTATAGCCCTGCCGATGGTAAACTAATAGGCAAAGTAGCCACAGCAACGGCTGATGATTACGAAGCAACAATATTAAAAGCACAAGAAGCCTATAAAGTATGGCGTATGATGCCAGCACCTAAACGTGGCGAAATAGTACGCCAAATGGGTGATGCGTTTCGTGTAAACAAAGACAATTTAGGTAAATTAGTAAGTTACGAAATGGGCAAAAGCCTACAAGAGGGCTTAGGCGAGGTACAAGAAATTATTGATATATGCGATTTTGCCGTAGGCTTATCACGCCAATTGTATGGTTTAACTATGCACAGCGAACGTCCATTGCACCGCATGTACGAGCAATGGCACCCAGTAGGTATTGTGGGTGTAATATCAGCATTTAACTTCCCGGTAGCCGTATGGAGCTGGAACAGTATGTTGGCATGGGTTTGCGGAGATGTTTGCGTATGGAAACCATCGTCAAAAACACCATTGTGCGCTATTGCTTGCCAAAATATAATAGCCGATGTATTACGTAATAACAATGTACCCGAAGGTGTAAGTTGCTTACTAATAGGCAATCCTGTGGGCGATTTGTTAAACAACGATAAACGTGTACCATTAATATCGTGCACAGGTTCTACACGTGTAGGGCGCATAGTAGGTGAGGCGGTTGCAAAACGTTTTGGCCGTGCATTGTTAGAG
>JBEBIC010000150.1:0-6958 GCA_040080595.1 Bacteroidia bacterium
TGAATTTATTAAGCACTCATATAAAATAAACACCACCAGAAATGTCCACTTGAACTAAACGTATCTAAAAAAACACCAGAAATGTCTATTACACCCAAATAACCCACTTGCGCATGTACTTGTTGTGGTTGTGTAAATGCGTTAATATTGTTTATAAACACATTGCCACTTAGAGGTTTGGTAAGTGCGGCAAGACTACGCAGTAAGGTAGTTTTACCTGCGCCATTAGGCCCAACCAAAGCAGTTATTGACCCTTGTGCTATTTCAAACGAAACATCTTGCAAGGCTCGTTTACCCGCATAATCATACGTTAGGTGGTTTACTTTTATCATTTATTTTAGGATAGATATGTGCATAAAAAAATTCCCAATACAACACGTTGTATTGGGAACTAATGTACTAAAGTATTTGTATTAACTAATTATGCTTTACCCAAAGTACGCAACATTTTTGTGTGCTCGCGCAACGCTCCCCAAAATGTAGGTATGGTGTTGTAAGGTAAATTAAACTCGTGTGCTGTTTGCTCTACTATCTTAGATAATTGGGCATAGTGTACGTGGCACACGTTAGGAAATAAGTGATGTTCTACTTGGTAGTTAAGCCCGCCTACATACCATGATAATGATTTGTTGCTTGCTGCAAAATTATTGGTAGTAAGTAATTGGTTAGTGCCCCAGTCGTTTTCCAAGGTATTAGTATCTGCCGATGGTAATGGGTACTCGGTAGTAGGTACTACGTGCGCTGGCTGAAATATTGCTGCTAATATTACTCCTGCCACAAAATTCATTATAACCAAGCCTATTAAAATTTGCCACCAAGCTATGTTCATTACAAGCATAGGTATTACAAGCATATAACCATGGTAAAATACTTTGCCCATTACTATTTCCAATAAACCTTTGGCAAAGCTCATTTTTTTGGTTGCGTAATGTCCTTCTTTAGTGTAGCGTAGTAGTTGTTTAAAATCTTTGGTGGTTGCCCATATCATGGTCATCATTCCGTATAAAACCCATGCGTATATGTACTGAAAACGGTGTATAGCACGCAACTCATCGTGCGGACTAAAACGCAATAGTGGCGTAGGTGGCATTATATCCTCATCTACATCATTTACGTTGGTAAACGTATGGTGTATAGTATTGTGTTGTATTTGCCAGTTTAATGGATACCCACCTACTACAAATAATGACCAACTCATAATTTTGTTTACCATAGGATTACTAGAGTAACTACCATGATTAGCATCGTGCATAACCGATAGACCAATACCCGCCATTGCCACGCCTAAAATAATAGCGCCAATAATCATTGCAAAATAATTGTGAAACGAATTAGTAATAAATAAAAAGTAAATACCAAAATATACACCAAACATTACTGCCGATTTTATGTACATAGTCATATTACCCTGACGGTCAATTTTATTATCAGTAAAATAAGCATCTACACGCTTGCGCAAGGTAGTATAAAACTGACGGTTGCTATTGTTAAAACGAATTTGATTTTTCATATAATGAGTTTGATTTAATGTATGAATTGTTTTACAAAATTAACGAATAATTAAACACGAAATACATATTTTTAATATGCTTAATATCATATAAGCAATAGTTATTTTGTGCTTAAAACCGTTGCTATTGCTAATTCCTTCATTTGCTCTTGACTTATAAGGCTTGGTGCGTCTATCATTACATCTCGTCCTGAGTTGTTTTTAGGGAATGCTATGTAATCTCGTATGGTTTCGCTTCCGCCAAATAACGAGCATAATCTATCAAAACCAAATGCTATACCTCCGTGTGGTGGTGCACCGTATTTAAAAGCATTCATCAAAAATCCAAATTGATATTCGGCTTGCTCTTTAGTAAAACCAAGTAAGCCAAATACTTGCGACTGTAAGGCTGCATCGTGTATGCGTATAGAGCCTCCACCTACTTCTACGCCGTTTATAACCATATCATAGGCATTAGCACGCGCTTCGCCAGCACGGTCGTTTAGTAAGTGTATATCCTCAGGTTTTGGACTTGTAAATGGGTGATGCATTGCGTGGTAACGGTTAGTTTCTTCGTCCCATTCTAGCATAGGAAAATCTACTACCCAGTGTGCGGCAAAGGTATCTGCATTGCGTAAGCCCAATTGCGTACCCATAAGCAAACGCAACTCCGACATAGCTTTGCGGGTTTTATTAGTATCGCCTGCAAGTATTAATATCAAGTCGCCGTCTTTGGCATTAGTAGCGTTGGCCCAGTGTTGTAAGGCATCAGCATCATAAAATTTATCTACGCTCGATTTTACACCATCAACACTTACACGTGCGTATATTAAGCCTGTAGCACCTATTTGTGGGCGTTTTACCCAGTCAGTTAGTTCGTCTAATTGCTTGCGTGTATAAGTAGCAGCGCCTGTAGCGTTTATGGCTATTACACTTTCAGCATCATCAAATACTTTAAAGCCCTTGCCAGCAGTAAGGTCTGCGCCATCTCCTTTAAGGTATTTAAACTGCATATCAAACCTTATATCGGGTTTGTCGTTACCATAATATTTCATTGCATGTGCAAATGTCATGCGTGTAAGCGTTGGTATTTCTACATTTTTTACAGTTTTAAATAAATGTTTTACCAAACCTTCAAACGTATTTAAAATATCTTCTTGCTCTACAAAGCACATTTCGCAGTCTATTTGTGTAAACTCGGGCTGACGGTCGGCACGTAAATCTTCATCTCTAAAGCATTTTACAATTTGATAATACCTATCAAAACCGCCCACCATAAGCAATTGCTTAAACGTTTGTGGGCTTTGTGGCAAGGCATAAAACTCACCCTCGTTCATACGGCTCGGTACTACAAAATCTCGTGCTCCTTCGGGTGTAGATTTTATAAGTACAGGTGTTTCTACTTCTAAAAACTGTAATTTATCTAAGTAGTTGCGGGTTTCAATAGCCATGCGATGGCGCAACTCTAAATTCTTACGTACTGCATTACGACGCAAATCCAAATAGCGGTATTTCATACGCAATTCATCACCACCATCAGTATTTTCTTCAATAGTAAACGGTGGCGTTATAGATGCATTTAGTACTTTTAATTCTGTAACTATAATTTCAATATCGCCAGTTGTCATTTTAGCGTTTTTACTCTCACGTTCTTTTACTACGCCAGTAACTTGCAACACGTATTCACGCCCAAGTTTGCGGGCTTCGGTACATAGCGCAGCATTAGTTTCCATGTTAAAGGCAAGTTGCGTAATTCCGTAACGGTCGCGTAGGTCTATAAACGTCATTCCGCCTAAATCGCGGCTACGTTGTAACCAACCACTAAGTGTTATTGTTTGGTTTGCATTGGCAATAGTAAGTTCGCCACAGGTGTGTGTTCTGTACATAATAAATGTGTTATAATTTTGTGCAAATATAGGTATGTTTTTAACAAGGGCGCATGTGCCTTGTTGTATTCGTAGCCCACGGTTTAAACCGTGGGCTATAGTAGTTTGTTAATCTTCTTCGTCTTCTAACTCCTCCTCTTCTCTGTTTGATTTTTTGCTTTTTATTACGGGCAATCCTTCTATTACTATTACAATTTCGCCTTTTACTACTTTGCTATTAAAATGGTTGTAACATTCTTGTAATGTACCTCGGTAATTTTCTTCAAACATTTTGCTCAACTCCCTACTTACACATGCTCTACGCTCAGCGCCGCAAACTTCTATTAGTTGCGCTAGCGCCTTTACTAAGCGGTGCGGGCTTTCGTACAACACAAACGATTTGGTGTAGGTAGCCACTTCCTGTAAGCGTGTTTGTCGTCCTTTTTTTTGGGGTAAAAAACCTTCAAATATAAATCTATCGCAGGGCAAGGCACTGTTTACAATAGCTGGTATTAGTGCCGTTGGGCCAGGTAAGCATTCTACTGCTACGCCAGCTTCTACGCAGGCACGTACTAATAAAAAACCAGGGTCGGATATTGCAGGAGTACCCGCATCGCTTACCAATGCTGCACTTTGCCCTGCTTGTATTTTGTTTATTATTTGTTGTACCGCTTTATGTTCATTGTTTAAATGAAAGGCTTGCATAGGCTTGTGTATATCCAAGTGTTTTAGCAAGTTGCCTGATGTTCGGGTGTCTTCGGCAATAACAAAATCAACGGTTTGCAATGTTTTTATGGCTCTTAGCGTAATATCGTCCAGATTGCCAATAGGTGTAGGTACTATGTATAATTTACTCATTAATATTTTATTTTATAAGTGTTATTGTTCCTACAAGGTTTCTATGTAGTGTATTAAACACATCAGTGTATTCAAGTTTCCAGTTATATACTTCTAGTTCACTTAGGGTATTGTAGCGTATATCTGTACCGTCCCAACCTTTGCTACTTACATCATTAATACGCGCTACCACATCGCCCCAACGGTTAAATATAATTAAATTTAGTGTTTTTATATTTGTACCTCGTACCATAAAAAAGTCATTTAAACCATCGCCATCGGGGCTAAAAGCATTAGGAACAAATACGGTATGTATTGGGTTTATTTGTACCGTATTACTTGCACTATCTCGGCAACCGTTATTGGTTAAAACTAACTGTGTTATAATGTATGTACCCGAATCGGTGTAGGTGTATAGGTAATCGTTTATTGGTTTTAATGGATTTGCGTTATTCATTACTTGTTGGTCGTTATTACCATAATTCCATGTAATGGTATTGGCTAAATGCGACTCATCGGTAATTTTAATATCGGGGTTAAGCATATCTGTTACTTCGGGGCTTATTGTAAATTCTGCTTTTGGCAAAGGATATACTACCACACTATCAGTATATATTAATGTATCGGCACAACCTTCGTTAGTAATAACAATAAGCTGAGGACTATGTAACTGAGTAGTGTCGCTCGTGTTGTTATAACAGTGGCTTGTATTTTTACTTGTAGCCTTATCATCGTTAGGCTTTTTTGCATTATAATCTCCAAACGTCCAATTATAAGTACTTATAGTTTCGCTTATTGGCGATTGGTTTTGGGTACTTGTGTTGGTAAATGTAACACATACAGGAGAGCAACCTTGCAGTGGTACTGCTACGTAATCTGCCACTGGCTTAGCGTGTATGGTTATAGGCAGTTGTAGTTGGTTATTACAACCATGGTTAGTTACTACATTAAGTTCCGATACATAATTTCCACTTGCAGTAAAGTTATGGTTTGCTACTTCGGTTAAACTAGTTATTGCTTGTGTTTGTGCATCACCCCAATTTATAGTCATGGTTGCCATTACACTATTATCAGTACCTGCAAGCAATGTGCTGGCATTAGTAAAGGCTATTGGATTAGGATAGCATGGAGCTGTCATTGTGTAATTAGCTTTTGGTAAAGTCCATACTACTACTGGTTTTGTTATTGTATCATAGCAATTATTATTGGTTTTAATAATTAGCGCAGCTATAGGCATTACTTCCGTTGCGGGCAATGTATAAACGTGTGTTGTGCTAGGAGTAGTAGCATCGGCGGGGTAGCCAACTAAGGTGTCGTATGTCCAATTATAATTACTTACTACATCGGTAAAACCTGCTGGCACATTAAGTGTACTGGCATTGGCAAATGTAGTAGCAAGGTTTAAACACACGCTATCTACCGTAAAATTAGCTACTGGCTTAGGATATATTTGTATAGGTTTTGTAAGTGTGTCTATACAATTATTAATGTCGGTTACTATTAATAGTATGTTTTTAGTCCCTGCTACAGTATATGTTTCTGTAGGGTTGGTAAGTGTAGATAGTTTAGTATCTAAATACCAGCTAGCACTAAGCATTCCTGTTGTAGGAGCTCCGTTGGTACTGGTGTTGTTAAACTGTATTACATCGTCAAATTCGCAACCATTATTTACAGTAAAGTTGGGTACGGGCAAGCAATATATAGTTACAGGTTTAGTTATGGTATCGGCACAACCTTTGTCGGTAACGCTAACTAAAGTAGCTGAGTACAGTGGGTTATTACACGTTGCAAATGTATAACTAGCATCTGTAGCTAATAGGGTAGGAGCGGGCACTATACCTGTATTATTAAATTGCCAACCACTAGCCACTATAGTGCTACTATTGGCGTTGGTGGTATTTACAAATGTAGATGCGGTGTTTAAACATTGGTTAGCAACCGTAAAATTAGCTATTGGCGTAGGGTTTACTGTTATGGTTATGGTAGTATCGTTAGTGCAACCAAAACTATTGGTAGTGGTGTAGGTATAAGTATGTGTACCGCTAGTAGTAGGTTTTATTATTAGTTGATGTGGTGCTGGCGAAGCTACGCTATCAGGCGTTGATACCCAATTTTGACTAACTGTAGTGGTAGCAAACGAGTTACTAGAATACATGTGAGGCGCAAGCTGTATGCCCCAACTGGTTATGCCGCCTTCGTCGTTATCGTTAAAATCGCATATTTTTAACGTCCATACTCCATTGGCAGGGCAACCTATAAAACCGCTAAAAGGTTGGTCGGGTATATAATTACCCGCAGGCACAGGGTTTCCTACCGAGCCCGACATGGGCGTAGTACCCATACTATTCCAATTATAATTAAAAGGAGTGCCAAACGGAATTCCAAAATCTCTACCTCCAGTTCCCCCGCCTTTATCGGTATGCGATGCGTTAAACAAGGCTACCGCTTGTCCGTTGGGGCATATTACTTGTATAGATAAATCGCCACTGTACTCGTGCCATATATTTACAAAGGCATTTTCTACATCGGCAGCACTTGTTATTACTGCGCCTAGGTTGTATTGATTATAATTAATAGTAGTAGTGTAACATACATAATTGCCATCAGGCAACGCCAATGGTGTTGATGATGGGATAGGAAAAGGTACTGAAGCTAAGGCTTGAGTTACTACGCCTGTAAGCATAGTGGTATCGCCCTCGCATATAGTAGTGCGGTTGGCGTGTGTGCCTGTAAAACTAGGTATATCGGCTATTTGTACTTGTTTGCG
>JBEBIC010000439.1:0-1447 GCA_040080595.1 Bacteroidia bacterium
ACGAACTAATATACGTGAACATGGAGGGCCACGAACTATCCAAAAATCAAAAAATAATATTGGAGCAACTTAACG
Organism: Bacteroidia bacterium; assembly: GCA_040080595.1. Taxonomy (GTDB): domain Bacteria; phylum Bacteroidota; class Bacteroidia; order UBA4408; family UBA4408; genus JACMRI01. Next base: position 76 of record JBEBIC010000439.1, read on the forward strand.
CCATACACTTACAGCCCCGCTATGTAGCCGCACCTATTGAGCGTGGCGACAGCCAAGCTATACAGCAACTAAGCAACGCACTAAAAACATGGATAAGCAACCAAGCAATAACCAGCGAGTTGCAAGAAGATGGCACTGTAAAACAAACTATGGGCAAAGCTGCGTTAGATAGTTTAAACAAATTAAAAAGTGGTAGCGTGGATGCTATTAATGAATTAAAAAACGAGGGTAACATTGCGCAACACTACACTACTGATAATTTTGAATTAGTAACCTGGATTTTGATAAGTTAATTCGTAAAAATAATACCGGTAGTATATTTTAAAATTTAATAATAAAAAAATGAAACCAACAATAGATAAATTATTCATAGCTAGCATAAAACAATTTCTCACCCAAGCGCAACAAAATGTACTAAAGCAAGTTAATTATATAATGGTACAAACTTATTTTGAGTTGGGTAAACAAATTATTGAGCATGAACAAAAAGGAAAAAATGAAGCTAACTATGGTACTTATTTATTGGAGGAATTATCCATAAACTTGACTAAAGAATTTGGAAAAGGGTTTTCCAAAAGAAACCTTGAACTCATTAGAAAATTTTACATCTCTTATCGGTTTGCGAAATCAACGATTTCGCAAAGTTTAAGTTGGACGCATTACATTCAGCTTATGCGAATAGATAATGAAGATGAAAGGAGTTTTTATCAAATAGAATCACAAACTAATAACTGGAGCGTAAGAGAACTTAGTAGGCAAATAAATTCTGATTTGTATAATAGATTGCTGTTAAGTAAAGATAAAAATAAAGTAATAAATTTAGCATTAAAGGGGCAGATAATTGAAAAGCCAATAGACTTAATTAAAGACCCTTATATACTTGATTTTTTAAATTTACCCGAAAAAAGCACCTATTCCGAAACTGATTTAGAACAAGCCCTAATTGATAAAATAGAACATTTTTTATTAGAGTTGGGCAAAGGCTTTACTTTTGTAGGAAGACAGGTTCGTTTGACGTTTGACGAAGAACATTTTAAAGTTGATTTAGTATTTTATAATCGTCTGTTGCGATGTTTTGTATTAATAGACCTTAAAATTGGAAAACTTAAACACCAAGACTTAGGGCAAATGCAGATGTATGTAAACTACTACGACAGATATGTAAAAACAAAAGATGAGTTGCCTACAATAGGAATTATACTGTGTAAAGATAAAAAAGATACTTTAGTTGAAATTACTTTACCTAAAGATAACAAACAAATATTTGCTAGCAAGTACCTACTTTATTTACCAAAAGAAACGGAATTAAAACAACTTATTAAATAACCCCAATGCACGCCACCATAACCAACTTTGCCACACTGCCCTTTAT
>JBEBIC010000440.1:0-1438 GCA_040080595.1 Bacteroidia bacterium
TTTGATACCAATTCATTAAATGTAATAGTACTAGTTGATGGGTTAGAAATGTCGCCTGAATATATTCTTAGGTCAGCAATATTATTAACACCAGTAAAACTTGCTTTTACATACAAACGCCCCTTAAACACTCCCAAAACGTGAGTTATGTGGTTTACAATGTTGCCTGATGTACCTGCTCCTGCAGCCATTACTAACGTTGTGGTTACGTTGGTAATTAGGTTTTTGCGTTTATACTGTCCGTAGCCAAAGTAATATAAGTTATCGTTTATTACTTTGTCGGCAGTGTAGCCAAGTAGCAAGCGCGTAGTATCAGTGTTGTAAGCGTATAAAATATTATAGTAACTACTGCCTGTTTTTATATAACCTTCTAAATATAATTTTCCATTATCTACATAGTTTCTTGTTAGGTTAGTGTTTGCAATAATTTTAACAACAGATGTTCCTACTTGTGTAAAATTGGTTTTGTACAAAGTAGTTTTGTAAGAGGGGCTGGTTTGTGTTGTTGAAAAATACAATTCGTTATTTACCATTCCTGCAATATTAACGTTAGTGCCATATTTAAATGATAATACAGTATCAGTCCCTGTAGGTGTACCATCGCTAACCCATATTGCCGAGCCTTGTACAGTACCATTGTTTATAACTACAAACAATGCTTTGTTACCATTTGTAAACCATTGTTTACCGTAAGTACCATTTATATTATTAACAATGGCGTACTGCCCCCCTATGCTTTTTAGCTCTGTTAAACTATTGTTTTGTAACCAATATGCACTACTTGATGTTGTGTTTTTTTTCATGCAAAAAAACATACCGCTATCAGCAGGCATTAAAGCATTGTTTTGAATTGTTTCGGTAGTGGGAGCTGTAAAATAAGTTGTTCCCTGTGCATTAGCACTTAACTGTAATGTTACTACGCAAGCAACAGTTAGTAATACATTTTTCATTTTTAAATTTGTTATAATTAATAAAGCTGTTATATCATTTGTTTTTACTCTACTATAAACTTAGTGGTACTAGTGCCTGTTGCACTTATTGTTTTGGCTACATATACGCCTGTAGTAAGCGATAATGCTAATGGTGTAGTTATGGTATTAGTAGCATTGTTATACACTATTTCGCCCAACATATTGTATATTACTACAGTACTGTTAGTTGGTGTGTGTATTGTAAATGTACCGTTGTTAGGGTTGGGGTATATGCTTACGTTGTGTAGCGTTGCAGTAGCTTCATTTATATTTGTGATTACTCCACCTGGGCACGAAACAGGCATTGGAAAATAGTTAATAGCTGTTGTGCCATTGCCCAATTGATAGGTAGCATTATTACCCCACGACCAAAGCGAACCATCGTTTTTTATAGCAATAGTGTGAGTGTTACCTAATGCTAACTGTGTCCAATGGTTAGTGCCTATTAATACGGGAGTTAATTTTTG
>JBEBIC010000008.1:0-28651 GCA_040080595.1 Bacteroidia bacterium
AATTAAGCGCTATATAAACAACTTAGATTCAAGTCATTAAATGTTTGTATTAGTGTTCATGCACAAAATTCATGCTAAAAACGACTAAAGTTTTTGCTCATGGTTTACAAAACATTATAATCTATTACTAAAAAACGATTTTATAGCTGGCATTCAACGCTAAAAAACGATTACCTCACTTACTATCTCTGTAAACTCCATATCAAATACATCATTAAGCTCGGCTAATATTGGGTTATACAATACTGGAATAGTGGGCATGTGTACGCCTGTGGTTTTACCAAACTTACCTTGCAAGCATAACTTAGTAGCTATTGCAAGCGGCAAACCTACTGTTTCCGCCATGGCGGTGTGTATTTGGTTAGTACCAATACGTGCCAATGACGATTGTAAATTATATTTTTTGCCTTTTAGCGTATATTCAAATGCGTGGTGCATTACAATACGGTCTAAATCGGTTTTCTTTAATTTCCATTTTACTTCCAATAACGATTGTAAAATTTCGGCAGGCGTACCCTTTACTATTTTTAGTTTAGCAGTGCTTTCCAAGTCTAACCAAGCTATCATTTTACTTACTTCGCTGGTGCTACTATGTCCACATTTTTTTATAAAATTAGTCAAGGTAATATCTCGTAAGAATGATTGTGTAAAGTCCACCACACGCATTTTATTTGCATCTTCTATTACAAAGCTATCATCTGTTAAACCCAGCTGTACCAATACATTCCATGCTTTACAATAGTTTTTTTCGCGCATTGTACCACGTATTACGGTTTGTGCTTTGGTTAAACCATACGGTACTATATAGCTTAACGAATCTCTGTTGGCATATACATCAAAATTGCCTACTTTTTTTATATTAAGTTGTTCGGCTTCGGCAAATAAGTTGGTGTAGTTAATGTATTTTATTTTTCCGTTCAATAAATACTTTGCAGTAGCTTGCCCTGCAAGTATTACGTTGCGTGGGTTCCACGAAAACTTATATCCCCAAGGGTTGTCGTTGCTTTGTGGTGCAACTAACCCTCCACAGTACGATTTAAAACTGGTTATGGTAGCTTTTTGTGCATGCAAGTGGTCTATTATTTTCATTGCACTCATGTGGTCTATACCTGGGTCAAGTCCGCATTCATTTATAAATAACAAACCTGCTTTTTTTACATCAGCATCAAGGGCTTTCATTTCGGGCGATATGTACGATGCCGTTATTAAATTCTTTTTTAGTTGTAAGCAATTTACAGCTACGCTTGTGTGCAAGTGTGCGGGTAGCATTGAAACTACTATAGTACTATTTTTTATAGCAGTAGCAAGTGCAGTAGTATTAGTTATATCTAATTGTAGCGCTTTTCCAGCAACGTGTTTATTTATTTTTTGTTGTGCCAATGCAAGGTCAGCATCGGCAACGGTAACACTTGCGTTTAGTTCTTTGGCGTGATTAAGCATATAGGTTATTAGTACGCTTGACGAACGTCCTGCTCCTATAATAAGTATGTTGTTGATGTTCATAATTGTATTTTTAATTCCCCTCTTGAGGGGAGATTTTTGGTTATTGAGAATTATGATATTCCCATTATGCGTAGAGACAAGGCATTGCCTTGTCTCCATATAATTTATAATTTTAATAAATAAGTACCATAACCGCTTTTGGTAAGTGGTTGTGCTATGGTGTGCAGTTGCTCTTGTGTTATGTAACCCATACGGTAAGCAACTTCTTCTATACAACCAATTTTTAAGCCTTGACGCTCTTCTATTACTTGTACAAATTGCCCTGCTTGCATAAGCGATGCAAACGTACCAGTATCCAACCACGCAGTACCTCTATCCATTATACTTACGCCTAGTTTGCCTTGTGATAAATATACTTTGTTTACGTCCGTAATTTCGTATTCGCCACGGGCTGATGGTTTTAAGTCTTTGGCTATTTGCACTACGCTATTATCATAAAAATATAAGCCTGGTACTGCATAGTTTGATTTTGGTACCAAGGGTTTTTCCTCAATAGATAAGGCAATATTATTTTCGTCAAACTCTACTACACCATAGCGTTCGGGGTCGCTTACGTGGTAGGCAAACACTACGCCGCCTACTGGCTTGTGTAGCTTTTGTAACTGACGCCCTAAGCCTCCGCCATAAAAAATATTATCGCCCAGTATTAAAGCAACTTCATCGTTACCAATAAATTTTTCGCCTATTACAAATGCTTGCGCAAGTCCGTTGGGTATGGCTTGCTCTTCGTAGCTAAACTTGCAACCAATGGTTTCGCCAGTGCCTAATAGTTTTTTAAAATTAGGCAAATCTTGTGGTGTACTTATTATAAGTATTTCGTTTATACCTGCCATCATCAATACCGATAATGGATAGTATATCATTGGTTTGTCGTACACGGGCATAAGTTGCTTACTTACCGCAAGTGTTAAGGGGTGTAAGCGTGTGCCACTACCGCCTGCTAGTATTATTCCTTTCATTGTGTGTTATTAATTTATGTGTTGAAACGATATTTTTTAACTCCAACTAACCATAGCTATGCTTACTGCACTAAGTGCGATACCTAACCAATTAAGCGGGCTTAATTTTTCTTTAAAAAAAGCAAACGAACACAGTGTTGCAAGTATTAATATAGATACATTATTTACAGGAAACAGTACCGCAGGTGCAAATACATTGGTGTTGAGGGCTTCTACCAAAAAATACATAGTAGCAAAGTTGAGCAAGCCCAATGCTATACCTACCAATACGGTATTGCGTACTAGTGGTGGTAATTTGCCTTGTGTTTTTAATACCATTAACCATACTATACCTATTATTCCTGCTGTGAGAAATATGGTAGATATAAAGCTACTGGTGTCGCTAGTACCCAAAACAGTGCGTTGCACATAGTTTATGGTACTATCTATAATGCCACTACACAAAAATATTATAGCAGGAAACAACCATTTTACCACACTATTTACAGGTGTTGTAGTAGCGTCAGCTTCTTTTTTACTTACTAAATATACGGCTACTAAGGCAAGTACTATTCCTAAACTATTGATAGTAGTAAGCGAGTTACCGTATGCTATTACAGCAATAAGTGCAGGTATAACCATACTCATTTTGTTGGCTACTTGCGCTACCGAAACTCCTATAGTAGCGGTAGTTACTGATATTACGTATAAGCTACCTATAAATACTAGCCCTAAACCACAAGCAAACGGAAACCATGCTTGCGGTACATAACTGGCTACTTCAAATGAATCTTTGCTAAACCAAAAACCAAAGGCACAAGCTACAAAATAATTAATAATAATGGAGGTTAATCCGTGTACTTTAAAGGTATCAAATAATCTAAAAAATAGCCCAAATACAGTGCTGGCTACAATGCTTGCAATAATAAAAATCATACGTGTGTTCTAAATTGTAGTTAAGTAATTTAATTATTTATAGCAGTGTTTTGCAATATGTAAACTATAGATAAATATCCTAAACGTAATTCGTAATTACTTGTAACGTTTCCACGATGTTATAACGTTAGATTGGTCTCCGTAGTACAACTTTATTATTTTATTGTATTGCCCAGCAGTAAGTGCTTTGGGAGCCCAAGCAGTGCAAGGCATACCATGGTCGCTAAGTATATTACCTAGCATTGGCGCATATACTGCACCATTGGCATCAACAGGAAATATTCCGCCCGCCCCTGTATATGCACAGTTGGGATAAGTTGCAGGTGGTGGCCCCTCTTGCGCGCCACTAGGGTCAGCGGGAGTATCACAAATTCTATCGCCAGAACCTGCAAGTTCACAGTTGCTACCATCAACCAATTCTCCGTTAGATGAGGTTGCTTGCATCCCCATTGTTTTTAATAAGAATTTAGTTAAAAAACGAGGGTCTTTTTCTGCGCCTAATACTATTAATGGTTTCTTTTTTTTAGGAGCTACGGGTGCTACCGTTAAAAATGAAAAATCATCGCTACCATCGCCTCCATTAGCGGCATTTGAGGCTGATTTGTCTCCAAAATACAAGCCTACGTAAAGCACATTTATAACACTATCTTCGCAGTATAAGTTTCTAAAATCTTCACGCTCTCCTTTTTGTCTATCATCATAAAACCAATCAAACTTATAGTTATCCACAAAAGTTATTTTACATACTTTAAACTGTAAGCAAATAGGAGCTAAGTGCGCATTAAGGCTATCTACTGCCATTTGCACGCTATCTACTGCTAACTTATATGCACTTGAACTTTGGCAAGGACGCCCAATAGAGTCTTTAGTTATAAATACATTAAGCGACATTGTACGTTTTATACAGTCGTTAACGTGTGCTACTTGTGTATTACTATAGGTTTGTGCTTTGGTATTATAAGTTGTGGTAAGCAAAAACACTAACCCAACTGCGGTAGTTAAAATGTTATTTTTCATTAGCAAAATTTTAATTATTAATTTGGCACTAAAGTATTAATAAAAATTCTATTTTAGCACTATGAAAAAAATAATTAAAAACTCTCTTTTAGCATTTGGTTTATTATTGGTAAACGTAACTGCTAATGTGCAAGCACAAACAATTATTCCTAATAAACTAAAGGGTTGCGCTCCAGAACTGGGTATAACCTTTGATATTGTACCTGCACCCGCAGGTAACAATGTAATAGATTTTGGCGATGGAGTTTTGGTGTCTTTATCAAGCTACACAGGCATCTCCACGTCGTATTTAACACCAGGTTCGCAATTAGTGCAAGTATTTACTAATGCGGGAACTATAGCCAACCCTGTAGCAGGCACGTTTATAGATTCGGTACGTTTACTTATATCCCAAAAACCCGATGTGAGTTTTACTGCTACCAATACTAAAGGTTGTGCACCCTTACTTACTTCATTTACCAAAACAGTTACTACCTATGGTTCGCCTGTAGCCAACACTACTTGGATATTTGGCGACGGTGATGCTTCTAACTCTACCGCAACTACTTTATCGCACTCGTATTTAGTTAATTGTCCGTTGGGTGCTACCTATATACCAAGCCTTACGGTGGTTGATCAAAACGGTTGCCAAACTACTTTTCAACTATCGTTACCTGTAAGTGTATCGTGTAAACCCAAAATTGTACTTAGTCCTGCAGCACCTTTTTCAAGCTGTACATCTCCCAAATCTTATTTGTTTGATGCAAGTGCTTCTACCAGTGGTTCGCCTAATGGAGCTAATAGCCCATTGATTATAGACTGGAAAACTAAAACAGGCATTTCGGGTACACCACCTACGGTTACTTTAAATTCTACTACCGTTAATGAAACTTATACCACAGGTTCGTATGGCAACTACGCCATAGTAACTGATGATAATGGCTGTAGCGACTCTTTATATTTTGGGGTGTCTATTGGTAATCCCGTTATTAACAAATTTAATATACCCGACACCGTATGTGCTAATACACCAATTAATTTTTACGATTCTATAAAAGTATTTAACAGTAATAACTGGATTATGAGTATGGGCAATGGTCAGTTTTTTGCACCATCGCCAGGCAACAAAATTTATTCATACGATGATACCTGTGGCGTATTTAGAATTAAATTTACGGCTCGTAACGGTAATGGCTGTCAAGACACCATATCCAAAAACATAGTTGTACAACGCATAAAACTTTCGTTTGAGACTAACTATATATGCGAAATGGCACGTATAACGCCTACTACCATCAAAATTAAAAACACTACCCAGTTTTGTGGCGGAGTTGATGCTACTTATAAATGGGAAATATTTGATACCAACTACGTAAGAGAGGTAAATATAATGCACCCTTGGTATAAGTTAAATGATAAAATAAATGTAGCCAACGTACATTATCCTTGGCACGTAGTAGGAGCAAGCACAGGGCCTGGGCCAGTAGCTCCATTTAGTACACCAAATACTCCGTTTGTAACTACTACTAATAATACGGTAGATTCGGCAGCGTTTCAGCTACAATGGTTAGATACCAACCAATATGCAACCAACAATTACATGGGCTACCAGCACGCTACACAGTTTGGGCGTGTACGTTTAACAGCTATTTCTAACAATGGTTGTGTTGCCGAATTGGTTAAACCATTAAATACTACTATAGATTTAGTAGAATCGTTTTTTACCATGAGCGACCACTATGGTTGTGCACCACTTACGATTACGTTTAAAGATTCGAGTATATCTAGTGCTGGTGCAGTAAATGGTACTGGTGCAGGAGCAACACCCAAATATCCATTAAATGAATGGAGCTGGAATTTTGACGACGGTACAGCACTTGACCCATTGCAAAACCCAGTACATACATTTGCTACACCAGGTATATATAACGTGCATTTAGCAGTTAAAAATACCCATGGCTGCCGCGACACCTCGTATGCTATACAAGTACAAGTAGGAGATAAACCAGTACCCAATTTTACAGTTACTCCACCATCGTGCCACGATGCTGTAGTGAGTTTTACCGATGGTACTACCTTTCCTGTAAGCGACCCTAACAATACTTCATACAGTTATTACGCATCGTCGCCCAACTTAGTACAAGGTTTTGGTTCGCCAACGTATGCTAATGGCCCTTTTAATGCTAATAACCAAGCTATGAGTAGTTGTTTTACTAGTCCATTGAGCAGTTATACATTTGAAAACATAGCAGGTCCTGTAACTATAGGTATGAAAGTGTGTGTACGTGGTTGCTGCGACCAAACTACTCAAACTATAAACATAGCAGGTCCACTTGTACGTTTGCGTGCAGCCTTACTTAACCAAACCGACTCTACGTTTAAATGTAATTCTACTTATGTAAAAACTAACTTAGATAGCACTACCTATTCGTTTGGCGATTACACCACCATGAAATTTAGCGCACACGTACAAGATGGCGATCAAATAAGTATGGACTGGGAAGGTAACGGAACATTTGACTCTACATTTACAATAAACTCAAGTGTAAATCATTTCTTCCAATACAATCATCACTACGCTACCACAGGCACATTTAAGGCAATAATTAAAGTAGAAAATACATTGAATGGTTGCCCGCCAAGCTATGATACTGTAGTGGTATATCCTAACAAAATTTTCTTAAACGCACACTTGAAAAATGCAATGGATACTGTAATGTGCCAAACCGATCCTGGTAAGGCTAATGCAGTACCGTTTATAGCACATACCACAGGTGTAAATTGGGAAAGTTTAAATGCCCTATCGTGGGATTGGGACGAAGAACGTTTTAATACCATTGACGATAAAGGAAATCCAGTTGTATTAACTGACTTATCTCAAGCACCTACAATATCTAACAATAAAGCAGATACTATTGCAAGTCATGGATTTGTAAATTGGGATAAGCATTATGTAGTTGTTACTATTAGAGATATAAATAACTGTGTATTGAGAGATACAATTACACTTAAAATAAATGGTATTGCACCTAAAATAGTATTGGGCGACCGTGGTTTTGTAAACGGACAACAATATATGTGTCAGTTTGATACCATGCACTTCGTTAATCAATCTACCTCAAGCTCTAATATTACTGATTGGTATTGGGGTATATACGAGAAAAAACCAATAGTGCCACAACCACCAAATCCGCCATTTTTTACTTGGACTGGGCCAGGAGCGCCACCCGTATATTATCCTAATCCAGCACCTTATTTAAGTGCTAACTATTATGTATATAATTTAGGCTTAACACCTCCACCGCCATTATTTCCTGCGTTTGTAACTACTACATGGGGGCAACATATTGGAAATCCAGTTGATGGCGATTTGCGCAAGGATACATCTATTGCATTAATTAAAGATAGTTGGCCACGTCAATATCCGTTAGTAATGATTTATCAATTTAAAAATGCTGATGGTTGTGTAAAAACAGTAAATGATTTTCAGTGGGAGCAAATACAAAACGCACCCGAACTTGGGCCACAACCATTTACTACACGCACATTTTGTTTAACAGATACATTAGCATACAAAATAAAATTATCAGGTTCAAAAGCCGAAATAGATACAATAAGAGCACGTGTAGATAAGTATCAGTTTAAATGGATTTGGGGAGATGGTACAGGTGCAGTATCAAACCCAGGTTCTATGAGTTATGATACTACTCATACTTTTGATACCATAAAACATGAATACCACTGGGTACAACAACCTAAGCAAGCTTATGATAATTATTTAAAAGCATCGTACAAATTTCAATTAAATGTAATAAGTCCTGAGGGTTGTAAAAAGACAATAAAAATAGTACCAGGTGGAATTCCTCCAACAGATTCAGTATTTGTATATCGTCGCCCTGATAATGGAATAGTAACTAATCCGCCAACACCAGCAGGTACTACACCTATATTTTGTTATAACAACAGCTCATTAAATGTATTTAAACCTGAATACAAATGGACGGATAAAAACATAACCTACCACTGGGTATATACTATAAAGCCCAATTTACTTGGTGCTGACTCGGTAATAGTACCTAACAAAAAATCGCCTGCCGATAGTATATTGTACTTGGCAGATTCGTTACACATTGGTCTGCAACATGCTACATTGTTTACCACAATAGATGGTGTACCAGGTTGTAACTCCGACACTGTACTTACTCCATTTGAGATACGAGGTGTGCGAGGTAGTTTTGCACTCAACAAATCGCTTATTTGCCTTGGCGAAGAACTACGTTTTGATACCTTAAAAGTAAGAGATGCTGAAAGTTGGAAAATAGTGTGGGGAGATAATAGTGCCGATTCGTTAAACACTAATCCAGTAAAACATACGTACCAATCGGGAACATCAAACGGACAATATACTGTAGCTGTTAAGTTCTTTAATGGAGTATGTAGTGAAACTAAAACACAAACCATAACGGTAGAAAATGTAATAGCTACATTTAACCGCAATGGCGAGGTAGTAGTACCACAACTTACAGATACTTCGCACTGTTTGGGAGTAACGGACAATTTAACCAATAACTCAAGTGTTGTACCTAATGGAGCTATACTTACTTATACTTGGTTATATGGTAATGGCGGTTCGGCCACTACTACCAACAGTAGTGTAGAATATACCACACCAGGCACGTATGAGGTAAAATTAATAGCTAATGATTTGTCTAAAGGTTGTTCGGACACTATTACCAAAAAAATAATAGTACACCCATCGCCCGACGCTAACTTTACAGTTAATGATACATGTTTTGATGATGTAACAGGCAAAACCCGACCAATAAACCTAAACGCAACAGGTGGAGGAACAGGCGCAACTTACAATTGGTATGTGTATAATGATAACAATACAACTAATGCAGTAGATTCTATTAAAAACGCTGTAAACGATAGTACGGGAGTAATAGAACTTACAGGTATTAATACATCGCATACGTATTTCTTAGAGGTAACTAACCAATATGGTTGTAAAGACACCATAAGTAAAACTGCACAAGTGTTTTTTAAACCTGCAGGCATAACCGTAAATGATACTATACTTTTAGGAGAAACCGATACCTTAGTAGCTAACGCAATACCTGTAGATAAGTATAATTATACTTGGATACCAAGTACAGACTTAAACTGTGCTACTTGCCCTACAGTAATAAGTAGTACGTTGGAAGACATTACTTACACACTTAATTACTCTGATAAAGCAGGTTGTTTTACAGTAAGTAATATTTATAACATAAAAGTAGATCCACTTACTACAATGGACGTACCTACTGCATTTACACCAAATGCTGATGGTACTAACGATATAGTGTATGTGGACGGTAGAGGTATTAAACAACTCAACTACTTTAAAATATATAACCGTTGGGGCGAATTAGTGTTTGAAACTACCAACATAAAAGAAGGTTGGGACGGAACATTCAAAGGACAAAAACAACCTATTGAAACCTACGTGTGGCAAGCAGAGGTACAAACTTGGGCTAAGGACACTACCAAAAACACTATATTTAAAAAGGGAATTGTAAAATTATTTAGATAATACTAAAAGTTGTGTTTCACTTGCGTAAGCAAGTGAAACACACTAATTACAAACCAATTTTACAATTACAAAAAAAACTACAACTTATGTTTAAAAAAATACTTTTATCAACACTTAGTATAACCAGTGTGGCTTTGGTGCAAGCACAGGATATACATTTTTCGCAATACTTTTTATCGCCAGTAGCTACTGCGCCAAGCAACACTGGTAACCACAATGGCGATTGGCGTGTGTTTGGTAATTACCGTTCGCAATGGAACTCTATAGCGGGTAAACCTTATGTAACGCCTGCCATAGGTGGCGATTATAATTTTTATGTAAACAAGGTAGATAAGGCAAGTGCTGGTTTGTATATTGTAAATGATAAATCGGGCGGCAACTTAAACGTAATGAAAATAATGGGTTCGGGAGCATACCACTATGCGTTGGATAAAAATTATTTGCACGCAGGATTGCAGGTGGGCTACGTAAGTAAAACCATTGATAAAGATTCGGAATCGTACCCTAACCAGTTTAACGAAACGTCAGGCTTATTTGATAATAAATCGGCATTAAATAAAGAAGCGAGTTTGGAAAACAAACTATCATTCATAGATGTAAACTTAGGTTTAGGCTGGAATCGTACATTTGGTAAAATTACACCTTACGCCAATTATTCGGCGTTTCACGTAAATGCTCCCAACGAATCGTTTACTGGAGGTACTAACAAATTAAAAATGCGCAATATGTTAAACTTAGGAGCAACTATAGGCATAAATAATATGCTTACGCTACACCCAAGTTTATTGTTAGGTACGCAAGGCAAAGCCAACGAATTGGTAGGTGGTGCAAACTTGCATTACAACTTAGACAAAAAAATGTTGAGTAAAAAATATGTATATATAGGGCAGTACATACGTTATGGTGTGGGCAACATAGCCGATGCTACATTTACTACAGTAGGTATGAGTTATAAAGCGGTGCAAGTGGGTATTAGTTACGATGTAAATATATCGCAGCTTAAAACCGTAACAGCCAACAAAGGTGCGTATGAGTTAGCATTTATTTACACAGGATTAAGCTCTCGCTTAACCAAAAAAGAAATTCCGTGCGATAGATACTAACGTATTATTACGAATTGAAAATTACGAATTACGTTTTTGACGCTCAATAGCTTACTTATATTTTTACATTATATATACCAATCAAATGAAACATTTATTTCTATTATTAATTTCGGTACTCTCACTACAAGCAAGCGTGTATGCGCAAGATACGCTTAATGTAAACAAATATAAAGCTGGGCAATGCAAGCGTATGGGCAAGTACGCTATAATGCGCAACGACTACCCAACGGCAGCAAAGTTTTATGCACGTTATTTAAAACTAAAACCCAAAGATGCTAAAGTGGCGTTTCAGTTGGCTGAGGCGTATCGCAAAAACAGAGATTATGCTGCAGGACTAGAATGGTACACTAAAGCGTATGAGTTAAGCGAAAACACTAACGCTATGGCATTGTACAATATGGCTATAATGCAAAAGCAAACAGGCGACTGTGCCAATGCAAGTAAGAATTTGGCTAAGTTTAAAAAATCGGCATCAGACGACCCTGAATTAGATAAGTTTAAAAAGCAATTGAAAATAGAAATTGCAGGTTGCGATTCTATAGTTAAAAAATACATAACAGGGAAGCCACAAGCTATTATAAACCGTATGGACAACAGCATTAACAAGGTGCATGTAGAGGGAAGTCCGTTGCAAATAGCGGACGATAAACTCTTCTTTTCATCGTTGCGTACAGATGAGCGTGTGTATAAATACGAACACGAAGATTCTGTAAACACACACGTGCGCAAGTTTTATACTGCTACCAAAAAAGATAATAAATGGACGTATGCTAACGAATTTGAAGGACCATTTAGCGCAGCAGGAGTAGATTATAGCAATGGTTCATTTACCCCTGACGGAAATAAATTTTATTTTTCGCGTGCTGAAGAAAACAACAAAGGAAAAGTATTTAGTACACTTTGGGTAACTGAAAAAAGAGGAGCGGAATGGAGTGAACCTACTATGCTTAATGAATTGATTAATATGCCTAAAACATCGAGTACGCAACCATCGGCTACGGTAGATAAACCATCGGGGTATGATGTGGTGTATTTTGTGTCGGACAGAGAAGAAGGTGGAAAAGGCGGAACAGACATTTACTATTTTACTTACAATCCACAAAAACGCAAATATTCAGCTGCTAAAAATGTAGGCCCTAAAGTAAATACAGTAGGCGATGAGGTTACACCTTACTACGATAACGATGCTAAAATATTGTACTTTAGTAGTAATGGTTTGCCAAGTGCAGGCGGACACGATATATTTAGAGCTCGTGGCGAGTTAAAGAAATTTACTACCGCCGAAAATTTAGGTTTACCAATAAACTCGGGGGCTGATGATGTGTATTATAGCAATGCCAAAAACGTAGAAGATGGTGGTTTTTTTGTGTCTAACCGTCAAGGTGGGCAAGCACTAAAAGGTAATGCTACTTGTTGCGATGATATATACACATTTAAACGATTGGAATATATAAAACTAGACTTGAAAGGCTTGGTATATGAAGAATTGCAAAATGGTACAAAAGTACCTGCGCAAAACGCCAAAGTAAAATTATACATAATAGACCCTAACGAAAAAGAACCCATATTTGTAAAAGAAATGGACATAACCGACGGTAGTGGATTTGATAATAAATTGGAATTAGGTTATGACTACCAAGTTACTGCCGAAAAACAAGGCTTTAAAGGTGCACCTGTAACCTTTAGTACCAAAGGCGCACAAGAAACATCTACTTACTTAAAAGATTTGGTGTTAAAAGAATTACCTCCAAAAACCGAAGCCTTTGTACTTAAAAACGTGTATTACGAATTGGATAAATTTGAGCTTACAGCACCATCTAAAATAGCTATTGATACTACATTATTGGTATTCTTAAAAAAATACCCTGACGTAATTATAGAAATAAGCTCGCACACGGATAGTATAGCTTCGGACGCATACAATCAAAAATTATCAAAAAATCGTGCTAAAGGAGTGGTAGATTATGTAATAAGCAAAGGCGTATTGCCAGCACGCTTGCAACCTGCGGGTTATGGCGAAAGCCGGCCAATAGCACGTAACACCAACTTAGATGGTACTGATAACCCCGAAGGACGTGCTAAAAACCGTAGAACCGAAATACGTATAATAGGAAAACTAAACGACGGCGACACTGTTAAAAACGTGGACTTGGACGACTAAATTTAATTACGAATTAAAAATTACGAATTACGTTTGAAATTTTAAGTTGAATAATATAAAACTACAATGAAAAAAGCGTTTGTGCTATTACTTATACTAAGCCACTTGTTTGCTACAAGTGGCTTTAGTATGAGCATACACGAGTGTGGTGGAGTGAAATCGTACAGGCTATTAAACATAACATTAGGAGAAATATGCGAATGCGACCACGCCACCGAAACTATGGACGACGGCTGTTGTTCCGATAAAAAAGTAGTAGTAAAAGCCACAGCGAAAGACAAAATAAGTAGTAAAACACTAATTGTAAAAAGTAAAGTGCAATTGTTTGTGCCTTATGTAACGCAACCATTAAGTAATTACAAATGCGCTGTATTAGCTGCTAATACAAGCACACCACGTGTTGAATATCCTCCACATCGATATTCTCCTCCACTCTATATTATGTATGGAGTGTTTTTAATTTGATTTTTTAACGGTTTAATTTAATGTAGTAGCAGTGTTACAATACACCACTACTATGTATGCTTGCGCAAAATAAAAACGGAACGAAAAATTAATATTAAAGACTAAATAAATGAATGTGAAAATAATTTTACTTACTACAAGTGTACTTGTGGTAAGCTTATTTGGGTGTAAAAAAAAGTATAGCTCTAATGGAGAAACTATTTTTAGAACGGGTAAAAACTTGCTAGGAACAACCTTACAAGACCTAGATAAATCGGATAAAAAAATGGCGCATAGTTGTGTAAGTTGCCATGGCAGTAATGGTTCGGGAAAAGGTATGATGAGCGGAACAGGTTCTATAAAATACTCTGACCTCATTAACCCCAAATTACATAATGTACCTTATACTGATAAGCTATTGATACGTTTTATTGATCACGAATTAAAAAGCGATAGCACCATTGCTAACACAGGCGTGGTATGGCGTATGAGTACACAAGATAAAATTGACTTAATAAATTATTTAAAAGAATTATAACTAACCTAAAAACAAAAACTCAAAATGAAAACATTAATAAAAGGAATGCTAGTGGCTATATGCTTACTAACATTTAACAATAGCCAAGCGCAAGATGTCAAAACAGAAACTTATAAAGTATATGGCAACTGCGGTATGTGCAAAAAAACAATAGAGAAAGCTGCTAACAAAAGTAAAGATGCAAAAAGCACATGGAATAGAGAAACCAAAATACTTACGCTTACTTACAACATCAAAAAAACTACTCCCGATGCCGTGCTAAAACGCATAGCCGAAGCGGGCTACGACAACGAAAAATTTACAGCTCCAGAAACGGCTTATAACAAGCTGCACGAGTGCTGTAAGTACGAACGTAAGAAATTAACTAAATAACTAAAACAAAGTTAAAATGAAAACTATTTTAAACACAGTATTGCTATTAGTTACACTAACAGCAACGGCCCAAACCCAATTAGCTATACCCGATACGCTTACTGGTGCTAACATTACACTAACTATGCACAAGGATAGTGTGCCGTTTTTTGGCACAGGAAAACTATCGCAAACGTATAGTTACAATCAATATAAATATTTAGGACCAACCTTAATTTTAAATAAGGGAAATGCAGTAAATATTACCGTAAATAACCAAATAGGAGATACAACAACAGTGCATTGGCATGGTATGCACGTAGCTCCCATGAACGATGGAGGCCCACACACTACTATATTGCCCAACGCAAGTTGGAATCCTAGTTTTACCGTTATGGACAATGCGGCGACGTATTGGTATCACCCGCATTTTCACGGTAAAACGGCAAAGCAAGCTATAAAGGGTGCGGCTGGATTAATAATAGTACGCGACCCACACGAAGCTACGTTAAACCTGCCACGCACGTATGGCGTTGATGATTTTCCTGTAGTGTTGCAATGCCAACAGTACGACAGTATAAATCAAGCTATGGGCTTTGGAATGCAGGATAGCACGCTATTGATAAACGGAGCAAGAGCCAATTATGGTAACGAGGTATTTGCTAATTTTCCTGCACAAATGGTGCGTATGCGACTATTAAACGCTTCGGGCGAACGTAGTTTTAAACTTGGGTTTACAGGTAATAAACAATTTTATCAACTAGCAACTGATGGAGGATTATTAAATGCACCTGTAGCCCTTACTCGCTTAATGCTTTCGCCAGGCGAGCGTGCCGAAATTTTGGTGGATTTAAGCACTATGAACGGACAAACTATTTACTTAATGTGTTATGGAGCCGAAATACCAAGCGGTGTGCAAGGTGGTCCTACTATGGTTATGGGATCGGGCAATCCGCCAATGGATAGTCCGCTTAATGGTGTTAATTATAACTTACTTAAAATAAATGTAGTAGCACCTACCGCAGGTGCAATAGTAACTATGCCCACAGTGCTTGATACCGTATTGCCTTACACCATATCGCAAGCCAATGTTACACGTACTATATATATGACTGCGCAAAGTATGATGAGTATGGATGGCCCATTTTATTTTAATAATAAACTCTTTGATATGATGCGTATAGATTATAAAATACCGTTAAACAATATTGAAATATGGACGCTAAGCAATGCTACTATGGTGGCGCATCCTTTTCATATACACAATGTGCAGTTTTATGTGTTAGATAGAAATGGCAATGCTCCACCACTAAACGAGCAAGGACGTAAAGATGTAGTGCTGGTTAAACCCAACGAAACGGTACGGTTTATAACCAAGTTTGAAGATTTTGCAGACTCGCTTATGCCCTATATGTACCACTGCCATATACTAATGCACGAAGATGATGGAATGATGGGACAGTTTGTAGTAATGCCTACAATAATAAATACTACTACTACTCTATCAACTACTAACAGTGTATTGTTATATCCTAATCCAGCTACTAATGCTGTAACTGTTGATGTTGCTACCAATACAACAAGCATTAAAGTGTACAACACATTGGGCCAAATTATGTATAGTACTATTAACATAAGTGATAATAAACTAGATATAAATACAAGCGATTGGCACAAGGGAATATACACTGTGCAAGTAAGTAGTAACAACAAAATAACTAACAACAAACTAATAATAAATTAAACAATGAAAACAATAATATTAACTGCACTAGCAGTGGTAGCAACACTTACCAGCCAAGCACAAATTAAAAACGCTAAAATTGAAACTTATAACGTAAATGGTAGCTGTAGTATGTGCAAGCAACGTATAGAAACCGCAGCGTTTAAACGTAAAGAAACTAAAGTAAGCTGGAACAAAGAAACACACGTACTCACATTAAAATACGACAGTATAAAAACTAATGCCAATGCAGTATTACAGCGTATAGCAGATGCAGGTTATGACAATGAAAAATTTACGGCTGCTACTAACATATATAATAACTTGCCAGGCTGTTGCCATTACGAAAGAAAGAAAATAAGTAAATAAGTTTCAATTACGAATTTAAAATTACGAATTACGTTTAAAGCAAATTGTTTACGAGTATAAAATATTGGTATGCACATAACGTAATAAAATACACAAAATGAAATTATACATAACTCTATTAGCCATATTACTATGGTGTAGTACTATTTTGGCGCAAAGCAAGCTAAGTGGCACTATATATGAAATTAACACTAAGGGCGACACTACAACCTTACCTGGTGCTACCTTACGTTGGCTAAATACTACGCAAGGTGCAAATGCTACTATTAATGGCGTGTATGAATTAGCAATAACTAATACAACCAACAAATTAATAGTAAGTTATGTTGGGTTTAATAACGATACCGCCACAATAGATACTACGCAGGCGGTGGCTAATTTTTATTTATCGGCAAGTAAAAACTTAGAGCAAGTAACTATTGTGTATCGCAAAACATCATCAGACTATTCGTACCTAAGTGCTATTAAAGTAGAAACTATTGGGCAGCGAGAACTGGCTAAGGCGGCATGTTGCAACCTATCCGAAAGTTTTGAAACCAACCCTTCTGTTGATGTAAATTTTGCTGATGCCGTAACAGGTGCAAAGCAAATACAAATGCTAGGTTTATCAGGGCAGTACTCACTTATTACTAAAGAAAATATGCCTTACTTGCGAGGTTTAGCAAGTGCTTACGGGCTTACATTTATACCAGGCACTTGGATACAATCTATACAACTAATAAAAGGTGCTGGCAGTGTTATAAACGGTTATGAGAGTTTTACAGGGCAAATAAATACTGAACTACAAAAGCCTGATGCGAGCGAGCGACTGTATTTTAACAGTTATGTAAATGCGAATGCACGCAACGAGTACAATCTTAACTTATCGCACAAAATAAATAAAACGTTTAGTACAGGATTATTGTTGCACAGTAGTTTTAATCCGTTAAAACAAGATATGAACCACGATGGTTTTATGGATATACCCACAGGCAAGCAAATAAATGTAGCCAACCGTTGGAATTACTACACTTCCAAGGGTTTTGAAGGGCAGTTTGGAGCAAGTTATTTGGTGGATAATAAAGAGGGCGGGCAAACTAATTTTGATACTAAAATAGAAGCAACAAAGCAACCTTATTATGGTATAGGCATTAATACCGAAAAAATAGATGTGTATGCCAAAAATGGGTATTTATTTACCAAGCCAGAAACAAGTATGGGCTTGCAAACAAGTTATACGCAACAAACGCAAAACAATTTTTATGGTGTAACTACTTACACAGGTTTGCAACGTACGTTTTATGCTAATTATATATTTCAAAGTATGATTAATAACAGCAACAATAAGTACAAGCTTGGAGCTAGTTATTTGTGGGATAATGTGGTGGAAAAATACAAAACCTATAATTTTAAAAGAACCGAAAGTGTACCTGGTATGTTTGCAGAGTATGCGTATTCGTACTACACTATATTTAATGTAGTAGCGGGTTTGCGTGCTGATTATAACAACTATTACGGTACGTTTTTAACGCCACGTTTGCATTTGCGTTATGAGTTTACGGAGGATTTAGTAGTACGAGCATCAGCAGGTAGAGCCTTAAAAACAGCTACTGTATTTGCCGAAAATGCTTCGCTAATGGCTACATCGCGCGAGTTTTATTTTAACAACATAAACACGAGTATGCCCAATGGTTTAAACCCCGAAATAGCATGGAACTACGGGCTTAACTTATTGTATAAATTCAAACTAAAACAACGCAATGCACAATTTGTGGTAGATGCGTACCGTACTGATTTTGTAAACCAAGTAATAATAGATGTAGATGCCGATACACGCAAAGTGTTGGTAAGTAACCTTAGTGGCAAATCGTTTTCCAACACATTACAAACCGAATTTAATTGGGAAATAGTAAAACAAGTTGATGTGCGTTTGGCTTACAGATTTGTAGATACTCGTAGCCAATACAGTACTGGCTTGTTGAGCAAAGCCTTACTATCAAAGCATCGAGCATTTATTAACATAGGTTACGAAACCAAAAATAAACATTGGCAATTGGATTTTACTACACAATGGTTTGGCAAAAAACGCTTGCCCAATACGGCGCAAAGCCCTGTGGAATATATGCGTGCGGAGTATTCGCCCAATTACATAAACATAAATAGCCAAGTAACCTATAGGTTTAACAAAAAGTTTCCGTTGGATATATACATAGGTGTTGAAAACGCTACCAACTACACCCAAAGTAACCCAATAGTAGCCAACGACAAACCGTTTGGAAGTTATTTTGACGCATCAATGGTGTGGGCATCTATCTACGGACGAATGGGGTATGGTGGTGTGCGGTTTAAGATAAAGTAGAGAGTTGTTCGTACATTTTATAAACTATTTAATGCTCCCACAAATCGGCTTCAAATTCCATAAGTTGTAGCTTTAATTTTTCGGCTTCGAGTAGGGCATCTTTGCCTTGTGTATAATCGGCAATGGAGCGAGAGTCGCCATCTACAGCATACACATTAGATACTTTGTAAATAACACTACCAAACATACGTTTCCAAAAAATATCGTCCAACGTACGGCGCTCAGCATCATTGTTACGATTAAACACAGGTACGTGTGCAAATAAATAACGTGCATCGTTGTAGTAAATCCAAAATAATGGGCGTTCACCTTTTATACTGCCATCATCAGCATACACAGTTATTACAGGGCAAATACCTATTATTCTACAATCAAATGTGGAGCGTTGCTTATCAAAAAACCATTCTTCTTTTACACGTAGTTTAAACACCTTGCTTGGGTCAAACTCGCTATTTATTATTTTGGTTTCAAATTTACCAGTTTCGGGGTTTTCTATTTCAAACGTATCTGCTTTATTCAGCATAGTTAGTATTTCAGTCTTAGTAAGTACTTTACCAAACTCATCGTCGTAGCCATCGTAAGCAGTTAAGCTACCGTTTTTTACTACTGCTTCGTACAATGCTTGCATTATACTTTTACGGTTTTTTATGGGTGTTATAGGGTAGTAAAGTGGTAAGTTTATTTTTTGGCGCAAGTCTATAACCCGCCATACACGCCTGCTCCACATTACATCGGCCTCACGCAAATGCGCATAAGGTATTATGGGTCTGTTATATACATCATATTTTTTGTAAGCTCCGTCTATAATACTGTTCGTATCTTGAGCATTGGCTTTACCTACACACATAACAATGAGTGGTAAAATAGTTTTAATTTTAAACAACATGGCGCACGTATTTTAAATTAATAATATGCTTACAACGCCAAATGGTTAGTATTTATTGTTGCATAGTTTTAAATTTTAGTACTCATTATAATTAAATGCGTCTTGCATCAAAGTAGCCCAAAATAAATGAGTAATTTTACCACAATATATTTTAAAACTATTAAACCTATGAACTGGAATACACTTACTACCATAGCTCAATTGGAAACAATTGTAAACTCACAATCGCACAACGAACCTATATTATTGTTTAAGCACAGTACACGTTGTTCTATAAGTACAGCATCATTAAGCCGTGTAGAGCGTAACTGGAAAGAGGACGACAATAGCAAAATACAACCCTATTATTTAGACTTGCTCCAACACCGAGATGTATCTAACCACATAGCCACGCTTACAGGTGTAGAGCACGCATCGCCACAAGTACTTATTATAAAAGAGGGTAAGTGCGTGTACGATGCTTCGCATAGCGATATTAGATACGATGATATTATGGAAAATGTGTAACTAAAATAATAGCCACGAATGCAGGAATGAAAGCGGAATAATTAGAACACTTAAAATTAACCCACAATGATTTGTGCATTCGTGGCGAAAAAAACAGCCACGAATACACGAATGAAAGTGGAATAATTAGAACACTTAAAATTAACCCACAATGATTTGTGCATTCGTGGCGAAAAAAATAGCCACGAATACACGAATGAAAGTGGAATAATTAGAACACTTAAAATTAACCCACAATGATTCGTGCATTCGTGGCAAAACAAAATACAAACTCAAATTATGGCTATTCAGTTTCATACACAACATATAACTAAACCCAAATTTAAAATTGGCGAAACACGTGCATGGCTTGCTAATACAGCTATAAGCGAAGGTTATAAAATAAAAGAAATTAACTACGTATTGATGAGCGACGATGATTTATTGCAAATGAATATTGATTATTTGCAACACGATTACTACACCGACATTATTACGTTTGATAATAGTACCGATGACCAGCGTACCAAAAAACGAATAGTATCGGACTTATTTATAAGTGTGGATAGGGTAGGGGATAATGCCGTGCAAAATAGTGTAACTGCGCACCACGAGCTTATGCGAGTAATGGTACATGGCTTGTTGCACCTATGTGGCTACAACGATAAAACTAAAGCACAACAACAACTTATGCGTGCTAAGGAAAACGAATATTTAGCAAAATTATTTATCTAATTTCCACGTTTGTTCAGTATCCCAGTTACCACGTAGCGTAAGTTTACCGCTATATTTTATAATAGTTTCGGGTTGTGTTTTTTGCAAATAATTACCCGTACTCCATTTGCCATCGGCGTTAGTATCGTAGGTAAGTTGTAGGCTATAATCGCCTGCGGGCAAGTTAGTAAATGGTATTATGTATTCATTTTTACTTATTGTATTAGGGTTAAGTAATCTGCGTTCAATGGTTTTGCCCTCTTTATTATTTAATGCTAAAATATAATTCGTAGCCGTGTTTTTAGGCACTATGGTTAGTTTAAAATTACCATAGTTTTCGGCCGTATTTATTTTAAATGTGTAGTTTAGTGTATCGTTGGCGTTGCCTATACAATCGGTAATGGCATTAGGTAAGTAACGCATGCGCATGGTTTTATTACTTGGCAAGTCGTTGGTAGTAATTAATGTAAAATCGTTAGGTTTAGTAATTGCTAATTTTACATATACCGTATCTTTTTTAAGGGTATCATTTACATAAAACAAACTTATTTTGGTTTTATCCCATTGGTTTATGGGGTTGTTGGTACTAAATAGTGCTTTTTTACCATAATCTACTACTCCGTTTTGGAATGCTGGAGAAAGTATTAAACCATTTTCTCCTCTGCCTTTAATTAGTTGTTTTTTTGCTGGAGTTGTTATTTTATATACTATTTGTAAGGTATCCGTTTTAGTATCGGTTGTTATTAATAATTGGGTAGTATCGTTGGAGGTACTTGCGTGCCAAAGGTCTAGGGTGTCGTTAGTTGTGCTATTACGTAAGTGAGTGTAAGCTTGTTTGCCATCTGTGCGAGTTATGTGTATAGTTTTACTCGCTTTGTTCATTATTAGTTTAATGTAACCACTCTCGCTACTATTGCGCTTTACATATTGTTTTTCGTTGCCCTCGTTAAACAATTGCACATTAAGGGCAGTATCTTTTTTTAGCTCTATTAAGTTGTTGTTAAATCCAATATTCTCAGTAGTTTGGTTATACATTAAATCGTTGTTAGCATCTTTTAAGGCAAACAAATTGTACGTACCTTGTTTTATATTACTAATGGTGTATTGGCCGTTTTCGTTGGTTTTAGCAAAATAATTGGGCTTACGTTTCATAGGAGTACTATCAGTAGCGTTTGCGTATAGCATTACTAATACGCCCTTTTCGGCGGCTTGCGTAAAAGCATTATATACTATGCCTGTTAGTTTTAACGAATCTATAAATGTGCCTGTGGCAAAGGTGTATTTAAAATCGTCAAATTTATTACTCTCGGTAATGTCGCTTATGCTGTTGCCAAAGTTAAATGTGTAGGTAGTATTGGGTGCTAGCGTATCTTTTATTTTAATGAGCAGTGTTTTGTTTTTTAGCACTAATTCGGGCGTAGTATTTAACGGTGGCGAAACTATTAATTGCGCACTAGCATCGTTAATACTTATGTACTCATTAAACGTTAATTCAAATTTATTAACACTAACATTAGTAGCGTTTTGGGGCGGATTAGCCACTTTTATAACTGGCGCTTTGCTATCTACATTGCCACCATTGGGCGTTACTATTTGTGCACAGCTTTGTACAAGTAGCAGCAGAAATGTATAATAAATAGGTTTAAGTTTCATAACAAGATTATGTAGGTAATAATTACGAATTAATAGCAAACGTTTATGGGTGCAAATAACGTTATTTATAATTAGAAAAAAAGTATAGATTTGATTGTAACTAAATATTGCAAATGAAATGTTAGTACTAAAATTAACTAATGCAGCCTAGTGTTACATTTATTACTTGAATCCATTATATTAAAAACAATAAGATATTTAAACTCGTTTTCATAATTTATTACTAATCAAAATACCCTTACTTCCCTATACAAAACTTACTAAAAATAGTACTCAACAAATCATCATTAGATACTTGCCCTGTAATAATACCTAAGTGGTACAATGCTTGGCGAATATCTTGGGCTATTAAATCGCTAGGTATATTAGTGCTTAAACCCTCTAACACACTGTTAATAGCGGTTTGCGTGTGTTGTAACGATTCTACGTGGCGAGCATTGGTTACCACGGTTTCGGGTACGTTGGTGGTGCGCTCGTCAAACAGAGCTATTAGCTTGGTGTGCAGCGCATCTAAGTGGGAGTGGTGCTTTGCCGATATAAATAGTAAATTATCTAAACCACTGTACTCCTCTTGTAGTTCGTTTAATTCCGCCTTATCGCACTTGTTACCTACTAGTACCAACTGCGCATTGTGTAAGTGGGGTTGCAAGCCCGCAATTATTTCGTTTAGTTCGTTGCGGGTCATTTCGGCTACGTCAAACATATATATAACTATTGCCGAATTGTTTATTTTTTCAAACGTACGTTCTACACCTATGGTTTCTATTTCGTCGGTTGTGGCACGTATGCCTGCGGTATCTATAAACCTAAAGCGCACACCGCCTATGGTTATTTCGTCTTCAATGGTATCGCGTGTAGTACCAGGTATTTCGCTTACTATGGCACGCTCCTCGTTTAGCAAGGCATTAAGCAATGTTGATTTTCCTGCATTAGGTTTGCCTACAATAGCTACTGGAATACCACTTTTTATTACGTTACCCAACTCAAACGAACTTATTAAACGTTGTACTATATTAAGTATGGTTTGTATCAGTTCTTTTAAATCGTCTCTGTTGGCAAACTCTACATCTTCTTCGCTAAAATCTAATTCTAGTTCAATAAGTGCAGCAAAGTTTATTAAATTTTCTCTCAACGTGGCTATTTTACTACTAAATCCGCCTCGCATTTGTTGCATACTTACTTGGTGCGATGTGGCACTATTACTAGCTATAATATCGGCTACGGCTTCGGCTTGCGACAAATCAAACTTGCCGTTGAGGAATGCGCGCAACGTATATTCGCCAGCGTTAGCAAGGCGTGCACCGTTTTTTATAAGTAGTTGAATAAGCTGTTGTTGAATATACACACTACCATGGCACGAAATTTCTATTACATCTTCGCCTGTGTAGCTGTGTGGGCCGTAAAACAAGGATATTAGCACTTCGTCTAATATAAAATCATCGGCATTAACTATAACCCCAAAGTGTAAGGTGTGGGTTTTTTGACTGTACAAATCGTACGGCTTTAAGTTTTTTTTCTTAAATACCTGTTGTGTTATTTTAAACGCATTATTGCCCGAAAGGCGTATTACTGCTATTGCGCCAACTCCTGCAGGTGTGGCTAAAGCTACTATGGTGTCGTTATTTGCTACTTGATTGTACATGCTAAAGTGTATTTTATTTTGTATAAAAATAGTATATCAAAACCACAACTACGTCGTGAGTTGAAAACCTGTAATAAATTTTTGCTAACATAGTTGCATTTGCTTGCTTTTTACTACTTTTAAAGTCAAATAATACTATTCATTTACACAATTTAAATAATGAGCAATCCATTACACATTGAAGCTACGCAACTAACGCCATTGGTGCAATACAACGCAAGTACTCGCACCTTATTGTTTGAAGGCGAATCGCGCCCCGAAAACGTAAAAAAGTTTTACGACCCAATAATAGCTTGGATGACGGATTACCTTGCTAACGAGCCTGCACAAAGCATTGTTAATGTAGATTTAAAGTTTGAGTACCTTAACTCGGCATCAATAAAATATATATATGATATACTTATGGTGTTTGAAAAACAAGTAGCCAATCACAAAATTTCGGTAACGTGGTTTTATGTACCCGAGGACGATTTAATGCTCGAAAACGGACAAGATTATAGCAATTTAGTACCTAATTTGAATATTCAAATTAAACAATTTTAATCTCCTTATTGTCAATGCGATTTATTTATGTATGTACGCTTGCGCTTATGTTTTGCGCTACCAATGTGTTAGCCCAACGTGTAGGTTTAGTGCTTAGTGGCGGAGGTGCGCAGGGTATGGTGCATATAGGAGTTATAAAAGCATTGGAAGAAAACAACATTCCCATTGATTACATAACGGGTACTTCTATGGGTGCTTTGGTGGGTAGTTACTACGCATCAGGGCATAGTATAGATGAGGTTATAGCCAATTTTAACTCTGAATATTTTGTAAATACATCAACAGGGGCAATAGCTCCCAAGGATAAATATTATTTTAAACAAAATGCCAAAACGCCCTCGTGGGTTGATTTAAATTGGAGTCCAGCACTTGGTGCACAAAAATATGTGCCCACCAACGTAATATCGCCCTATGTGATAGACTTGGATATGATGAAACAATACACCACCGTATCTAGCGCTGCCAACTACAATTTTGATAGCCTATATATTCCGTTTAGATGTGTGGCTGCTGATGTAGAAACCAAACAACAAATTATATTTAGGGGGGGTAATCTAGGTTTGGCGGTGCGTGCATCTATGTCGTACCCATTATATTTAAAGCCAGTAAATTTTGATGGACATCTTTTGTTTGATGGTGGTATGTACAATAATTTTCCGTCGGATGTAATGCATACTGACTTTGCACCTGATGTAATGTTAGGTAGTACAGTAGCTGATAATCCAAAAACTCCCGATGAAGACAATGTGTTTTCGCAACTTAAAAGTATGCTAATGTATAATTCAAATTATAAAGTGGATTTTACAAAAGGTATAATGATAGACATGAAACTGTCGGACGCTGGCTTGTTTGAATTTGGTAGAGCCGAAGAAATAATAGACTATGGCTACCGTAGCACAATGCTACAAATGGATAGCATAAAAGCAATGATAAGCCGTAGAGTAACCATGGCCGAACGTAATGCCCTACGAGCTAAATTTACCACCAAAAGACTACCGTTTGTAATAGACAACGTGGACATAGAAAACACAAATGTGCAAACTGCCAAATACATAAAAAAAATACTACACATAAATAAAGACAGTACTGTAATTTCGCTTGCAGAGTTTGAAAAACAGTACTACCGTCTTATAGCCGACGAAAAAATAAGACACATATTTCCCATAGCATCACTCAATACCAATACAGGTAAGTATAATGTAAACTTGCGCATAGCTAAGCAATATCCGTTTAATGTAGAACTTGGCGGTAATTTATCATCACAGCCAATAAGCACAGGCTATGTAGGGCTTAATTATCAACATCTAAATAGAGTAAGCACGCAGGTAAGTGGTAATTTTTATTTTGGTAAATTATATACAGCAGGGCAATTGTTTGCACGTATAGATTTTCCTACACACACACCATTTGCACTTACTGCAAAAATTAATACAAGTAAATACGATTTTTACCGCAGTAGTAATATCTTTATTAAAAACGAAAAACCATCGTTCTTAGTATTAAACGAAAATAATAGCGAATTAGGATTAATAACGCCAGCAGGCAATACAGGTATTTATGGAGCAACTATTGGCTACGCAACCCAAAGTAACCAGTATTACCAAGAGCCTGAGTTTAGCAAAAGCGATACGGCCGATGTAAGTAATTTTAATTTTTGGCATACCAATTTATATTACGAACGTAGTAGCCTTAACCGTAAGCAGTTTGCAAGTAGTGGCACATTATTTAGCCTAAAAGCTACTTATGTAGATGGCGAAGAGCGCAACAAGCCAGGCAATAAATACCGCACCGTAGGCGATATAAATTCTATACTTGGTGTGTACCGTAAGTACCACAGTTGGGCGCAGTTTAAAATGGTGTACGACACCTATTTAAAACAACGAGGCAAATTTAGATTTGGTGTATATGCCGAAGCCGTAGCACGTATAAACACACGCTACTTATTTACCAATGATACTACTTATCAAACTCTTAGCAAGCAGTACTTTAGTAACTACACAGCCACACAAATTATGGCACCAGCTTTTGCACCATTACCACAAGCCAACACCTTATTTTTAACCAATTTTAGAGCCAACCAATATGTGGCAGGAGGTATAAAAACATTAACCAAACTTCCTTTTAATATTGATTTGCGCTTAGAGGGATACTTGTTTCAGCCTGTATATACGTTTCAAAAAGACTTGTTAAACAAAACCTACAATTCAAAACCGTTTGAAT
Organism: Bacteroidia bacterium; assembly: GCA_040080595.1. Lineage (GTDB taxonomy): Bacteria > Bacteroidota > Bacteroidia > UBA4408 > UBA4408 > JACMRI01. Next base: position 27,126 of record JBEBIC010000008.1, read on the forward strand.
ACCGTAAGGTAATGGCAACAAGTACATTGGTGTATAATTCTATTATTGGTCCAGTATCGTTAGCGTTAAATTATTATGATAATTTGGAGTTTAAAGAAACCAATTTTAGCTTATTGTTTTCAGTTGGATATTTAATATTTAACAAAAAAGCATTAGACTAATTATCTATGAAACCCCTGCGAATAATAGGTTTAATGTCGGGTACATCATTAGATGGATTGGATATAGCTTGTGTAGATTTTGACTTTAATAACAATAAAATAAACTACACCCTTGTTGCAACTTCTACTATAGAATACACCTCAGTATTCAAGCAACGATTACTTAATGCTATACATTTATCAGGGTTAGAATTAAGTGTATTGAGTAACGAATTTGCAAAATTGTGTGCCCAACACGTTACTGATTTTGTACAACAACATCAACTCACAGGCATTGATTACGTAGCATCGCACGGACATACTATATTTCATCAACCACAACATAACCTTACGCTACAAATAGGCAACGGTGCTATACTGGCTGCTCATACGGGCATACACTGCGTGTGCGATTTTAGAACTACCGATGTGGCCCTTGGCGGGCAAGGCGCACCATTAGTGCCTATTGGCGATAAATTGTTATTTAGTAATTATGATGCGTGCCTTAACATAGGCGGTTTTGCTAATGTTTCGTACAGTAATAATAACTCCACCATAGCTTATGATATTGCCCCTGCTAATATTATTTTAAATCAACTTACGGCACATCTTAACTTACCGTACGATGCCGAAGGCGCTATTGCCAAGGCACACGCTGTTGATGAAGAATTATTAAACACCTTAAATGCTTTGCCATACTACACACTATCTGCCCCAAAATCGTTGGGAGTAGAATGGGTAAACGAAACTATAACACCGCTTATACACCACCGCACCGACTACCACACACTAATAGCAACGTTTACAGAGCATACCGCTTATCAAATAGCCAAAGCCGTAAACGAGCAAGCACATATACACACCGTGTTGGCCACAGGTGGCGGTACGTTTAACACGTATATGTTAGCGCGCATACAAGCGCACTCGGCACGTGCCGTTTATACATTCCCAACTGCCGAGGTAGTAGCGTTTAAAGAAGCCATTGTATTTGCTCTATTAGGCTACCTACGTGTAAACACTATACCCAATGCCTTAGCCAGCGTTACTGGCGCAAGTAAAGATAGCTGTGGTGGTGCGGTTTATTTGGGGTGAATTTTAAATTTATAATGTTTCTTGCTTTAGTATTTAGTGTTGTAAAAGTTGTATAATGTGGTTACATTTGACAACTAACTTATTTTACGAAACTAAATTGCGGACAATTGACAAGGATGTTAAAGTAGTATTAACAATAAACAGTATAACATCGAAAAAGAAAAAAATAGGTGATTCTTTTAATAAAAACTGTGGTAATTTGCACTACAAAAAATATGCTACTCAAAACAATCATTCATAAAAAACCAATCAATAGTTGTAAATTTATCAAGTAAATTATAAAATGAAAGCAAA
>JBEBIC010000441.1:0-1432 GCA_040080595.1 Bacteroidia bacterium
ACTACAAATATAATTAAGAGTATAAATATAAAAGTCATGGTATCACTTGGCTTGCCATCATCGTGCTGTTCGGCTTTATATTCGCCTGCTAAGGCTTGTTGCATTACATCTATACCATCGTTTAAGCCTTGGTAATAATTGCCCGCTTTAAATTGAGGAATCATATAACGTTGCTCTATACGTTTTATAATAGCATCGGGCAAGTTACTTTCTACGCCATAGCCTGTGGCTATAAATAGTTTGTGCTCTTGCTTAGCAACCATTATAAGTATTCCGTTGCGCTTACCTTGTTGTCCTATACCCCACTTGTTAGCCAGTTTTATGGTATAGTCGGCTCGTTCGTTACCGTCTAATGTTTCTATTATGGCTATGGCTATTTGGGTGCTTGTACTGTCGTTATAGGCTACTAATTTTTGTTCTAAACTTTGCGCCTCATCTGCCGATAGTAAGTGTGCGTAATCATTTACTAAACGATTCGGTTTTTCGGGTAACGATTGTGCGTAGCTGTATGTGCTTATTAGCAATACATATACACATATATAGATATTTACATATAATTTTTTCATTATTCGCCAAAAGATATATCGTTAGTTAATTCGTTGGTATCATTGTTTTGTATAGGAAAGTAATGGCTTAGTTTTTTCCCTATTTCGGTAACGGCATCGCTCAAGCCTTGTGCGTAATTTTCCTGCGCAAAGCTATTGCGTAGTTGCGCTATAACATCGTTCCAAAAGTCTTGACCTACCTTTATGTTAATGCCCTCCCCTCCTACTACTGCCATTTTTTTAGCATCAATGGCTACATATACCAACACTCCATTGTTTAGTTCGGTATTGTCCATTTTTAATGAATAAAACACGGCAATAGCACGTTCCATAACGGGTTGTGGGCAGGCACTTTCTATATGTACACGTATTTCGCCCGACGTGCCTAACTCGGCATTTTTTATAGCATTAACAATAGTTTGCTGTTGAGCTTCGGTAAATAATTGTTGTGGTGTTGTTTGCATTTTCTTGATTTAATATGTTTTTGATGCGGTAGCGCTATGCAAAATTTAATTCTGTTTTATATTCTGCCTGTGGCTCTTTTAATACAAACAATTCTATTTCTTTTTCAGTATTAAAACAACCTAATTTCTGTTTATATTTTGCAGCAATAGTATTATTTTCTATTTCTAATTTTCTAGCCTTACTTATATTTAAAAACTCTTCATTTTGGTCTATTCCTAAAAAACGTCTATTAGCCAAATTAGCAGCTATTCCTGTTGTACTACTACCTGTAAATGGGTCAAGTATCCAAGCATTGGGTTTAGTTGATGCTAAAATTAAACGTGTTAAAACAGATAATGGCTTTTGAGTAGGGTGTTTTTTGCACGATTTCTCCCACGGTGCAATTGCAGGGAGTTTCCACACATCTTTCATTTGTTTATCAT
>JBEBIC010000442.1:0-1420 GCA_040080595.1 Bacteroidia bacterium
TTTGTAAGAAATAATTATTTAGAAATTGACCTTGACGAAACGAGCAAAACAGCTATTAATAATTATGAGTTATACATGGCTAAATAGAAAAATAAACTCCCCAATATGAAACACCTCCTCCTCACCTCACTATTCGCATTGAGTATAACACAATGTGTACAAGCACAACTTACACCAACAGCTATGGTGTGCGCTCGTTAAATAATAATAAACAATAATGCTTTTTAATTCGTTTAGTTTCGCTGTGTTTCTGCCTATAGTATTTATACTGTATTGGTTCGCTATGCGTCAAAAATTAAAAGCCCAAAACGTACTATTACTTATAGCAAGCTATTATTTTTATGCTTGTTGGGACTGGCGTTTTTTGTTTTTATTAGTTTTTTCAACAGGCTTAGATTATTACACAGGTATAAATATTGAAACCGCAACAACCAATACTACTAAAAAAATATGGATTTGGTTAAGCATAATTATAAACCTTGGGTTTTTAGCCGTTTTTAAATATTACAATTTTTTTATAGCATCGTTTACATCAGCAACTTCTGCTGTGGGGTGGCATATAAACCCATGGACACTCAACTTAATATTGCCTGTAGGTATTTCGTTTTATACATTTCATGGTTTGTCCTACGTAATAGATATTTATAAAAACAGAATAAAAGCCGAACGCAATTTTATTGATTATGGTTTATTTGTTTCATTTTTTCCATTGCTAGTAGCTGGGCCTATAGAAAGAGCCACGCATCTTTTACCCCAAATTAAACGTAAACGAACGTTTAATTATTTAACCGCTGTTGATGGCTTACGTCAAATACTATGGGGCTTGTTTAAAAAAATTGTAATAGCCGACACTTGCGCAAGCTATGTAAATGAAATTTTTGCTAACATCAACGACCAAACAGGAAGCACGCTAGTAGTGAGCGCTATCTTTTTTTCATTTCAAATATATTGCGATTTTTCGGGCTACTCAGATATTGCTTTGGGTACTGCTCGTCTGTTTGGTTTTGAGTTATTACAAAACTTTTCATTTCCTTATTTCTCAAGAGATATTGCCGAGTTTTGGCGTCGTTGGCACATCTCATTATCTACATGGTTTAGAGATTATTTATACATTCCGCTAGGAGGTAGCAAAGGAAACAATATGGTTAAAGTGCGCAACACTTTTATTATTTTTATAGTAAGTGGTTTTTGGCATGGGGCTAACTTTACATTTATAGTTTGGGGACTACTTAATGCAATTTATATTATGCCCTCAATATGGTACAACACCAATCGTAAAAACATTGCCATTGTTGCACAAGGCAAAACACTACCTACATTAAAAGAGCTTGGTGCAATACTTTTAACGTTTGCACTAACCACTTTTGCATGGATATTTTTTAGAGCAAACACCGTAACCGAAGCCGTACATTATATAAGT
>JBEBIC010000151.1:0-6794 GCA_040080595.1 Bacteroidia bacterium
AACTCCAGCTAAGAAGAAAAAATAAGTTTAGCTTTAGTTTAGCAATAAACTAAATTTTAAAAACAGGGTTCAAAAAAAATCAGTATTGGTTTTTTTTGAACCCTGTTTTTTGAACTAAAGCGCAGGGTAATGGTATTATGCAATTGCTTATTATAAAGCAATCGTGAAAACAGTTAATAAATGTTTTTTTTTCACTGCGGCTTTTTTACTTTGGCAAGTTCAGCCACTAATTTTATAGAAGTTGCGAGTACAACTATGGGTTTCGATAAACTCATCCACCGTAACTTGATTAGCAAAGGATATGAGCTTACCGTAACTTAATTATAAACTCTACGCCTAAGTGGAGTTACATATTAAAATAATCCAACTGGAATGAAAATATGAATCCACATAAAATTGTACGCATAACTATAGGCTAACCATTGCTGTAGTGCTTGTAGTTGCTGTGCGTTTGGCTTTTTTGTTTAAATACACTACAGTTCCTGCTAGTAATGTACTGCTTAGTTGTATGTTGTTTATCTTGCACAATGTTTTAAGCTTTATAGCGTGTAGTTGTGCTATTGCCAATGGCGTTTCGTTGTATTTTACTATATGTATTTCTTCGTTGGTGTTGGCTTGCTTAGGTTTCAAAAACACAATATCATCAACACGCAACATATTATAATTAGGATCTAAATCGTTGTACTTATATACTTGTTCTAATTTTAAATTGTACGCTTTAGCTATGCGATAATAGGTATCGTAACGGTTGGCAACAATAAATGGCGCATTGTTTTTATAATAAAGTATATGGTCTTGCACAAAACGATAGTAAGGCGCAGAAGGCACATTGGTAGGTATTTCTATTTTTTTAGACGCTAGCGTAGGTAGGTTATCATATTGGTTTAATTCAAATATTTCTATTACCGCAATTAATTTTTGCGCATACGCTTTATCGGTGGCGTAGCCCGCAGCTTTTAAGCCATTTGCCCAAGCGGAGTAATCGGTAGTGTGTAATTCAAACAATGATGCGTACCAAGGGCGTGAAGCTAAAAATTGGCTATGGTCAGCATAAGATTCCTCAGCCGACTCATACGCTCTAAAACATTCATCAGGAGCATCGTCGGTATAAGAATAGGTGCTACCCGCCCAGTCTCGCTTACATTTAATACCAAAATGATTGTTTGCCTGTGTTACTAGTTCGCTACGTCCTGCTTTAGTTTCAATAATACCTTGTGCCAAAGTAATACTTGCAGGCACGCCATAGGTAAGCATTTGTTGTATAGCCAATTGCTTGTGCGAGGCTATGTAGTTAAGTTTATCAATAGTTTGAGGGTTAAGTTGTGCCTTAACTACTATTGATGAACTACTAAATAAAAAAACGAGTAAGTAAATGTTGCGCATACAGAGTTGTGTTTGCCACGAAAATAACAAACCTACGCCCCTATATATTTATACCTACTACTATACTTTAAACAATTAAATGTTAATTACAATTTTAATAACTGTATTAACTCCGTAACTATTTCATTTACAGGCATTTCGCCATTAACAGTGTAATGTGCCTTTGCGTAAGTAGGCTCTCGTTCGTGTAGTAATGTGGTAATGTAGTTTAGGATTAATTCATCACTTACATCAGCTATAAGTGGGCGAGTATGCTTTTGTGCTACTAATCGTTTTGTAAGCGCTTTGGGGCTTAGTTTTAAATAAATAACCGTTCCGTTGGCGCATAAGGTGTGCATGGCGTTATTGTGCAAAGGCAAACCTCCGCCAGTGGCAACAATGGTTGGCGAGGCATTGGCGGTAAGCATAGCTAGGAGTTTAGCTTCCTCGTTTCTAAAAAATGCTTCGCCCTTACCTGCAAATAGTTGCGTGATAGTTGTGCCGCTGATTTGTTCAATGAGTAAATCGGTATCTACAAAAGTGTAATTAGTTAAATGTTGCTGCAACTCATTACCAACGGTGGTTTTACCACAGCCCATAAAACCTACAATAAATATTCGGTTGTTTAATGTGTTCATATACTAATTTACCGAAAACATAAAATCTTCGGTGTTGTAATTAATGTGGTGGCTAATAGTAATAGAGGTAAGTACATCTTTCTCAAAATACAAATCGGTGTTGGCATCGTCAAACGAAATACGTTTTTCGCCCCAAGTATGTGTTTCCTCTTCATATTCTACAAAACCATTTGCTTTAAATAGGGCAATAATTTCTTTAAACGAAAGTTCAAATATTTTATGCTCCCATAAAGTGGCTTTTTCGTTATAAATATCAATTGAGGTAAGTACAGGAGCGTTTATTATTTCAAAAAACAAATTAAACTCGTGATTATGGTACTCCAAAAGGGTAGTATCGAAGGAAGGATCGTCGTTTATTGCCACTTTTTTGGTAGGTTCGCCCACCAAAGCAACAATATTCATAATAGTTTCGCCGAACAGTAAGTCCCCAAAGCCTTTGTTTACGTGTATTTCAGCGTTCATGTAAAAATATTTTAGAAAAAGATTAAATAATGTTTTGCAAATATAAAAACATCTATATCTTTGCACACGCAATAAAGAAACAAATGTAACTTTATAAGGCATGATTTAGTAGCTCAGCTGGTAGAGCACATCACTTTTAATGATGGGGTCCTGGGTTCGAATCCCAGCTGGATCACAGCATTACAAAAAAAGCCTATTACAATTATGTAATAGGCTTTTTTAATTTTAAAATACTACTTAGTACATTTAACTTACTGTTAATTGAATTTACTGTAAAATAGCTCCAAAACTCTTAACTTATTTGCCTATTTTAGCACAACTATTTTTTAGAAATGAAAATAATAATAAACTTTTGTGTTTTTAGTAGTATTATGTTCTGCACATACTTGTGCTCGGCTAAGTCATTAAATGTACTACCGTATACTAAAAGCTATTCGGCTAACGATACCTTAAAATACAATACAAAAAACATTAATCAACTTGGTTTTTTTAAAGGAGTGTTGTGTGTTAATGTCGAGTTGCCCAAAGAATTAATTATAACCAACGGCTATCTCAAAATAGATTTTCCTTTTATTGATTCGTGCATTGTAAAAAGCAATGGGCAAACATTATACAAGCTAGGTGATGCGTATAATTTTAATAACCGCCCTATAGCGCACAAAACATTTATATTACCCATAACCAAACTTATGGCTATAAATGGCATACAGTTTACTGTATATGGCAATGGCGAATACACACGTTTTCCGCTACAATACGGCACGTTAGACGAGCTATCTAATGATAACACTACCAATTTGTTTTTAGGGGCATACAATGGTGTTATTGTATTTGCTGTGTTTTTATCTATCTTTTTATTTTTCTCGTTACGCGAAAGAATATATGTGTGGTACTTACTGTTTTTGGGTGCTACGTTTGTATTTCAGTTTTCAACCGAGGGACTTACTTTTCAATATTTATGGCCTAACTACCCTTGGTGGGCTAATCATGCAATACCATTTAGCGGAGCGTTAGCACTATTTATGTTAGTGGCTTTTACACGACAGTTATTTAAAAATAGCGAAACTAAAACGTTGCGTATAATATACACCAGTGCGCAATTTGCATTAGTGTTATTTGTATTATTTGCATTATTGCCCAATCCGTACTATAGCATAAGCCTTGTAGGCGCAAGTGTTGCAAGCATATTTATAAATTTGTTTTTGCTTAGTATTGGTGTTTACTATGTGATAAAAAAACACCCGCAAGCCTACTATTACACTACTGCATTTAGTATGCTTATAGTGGCTATTATACTATCGCAACTTACTTATAATGGTGTTTTACCACTTAATTTTTTAACTAACAATATAGTATTAATAGGCTCTGGAGTACAAATAGTGTTACTCTCATTAGGGCTTAGTAGAACCATAACAGAGTTTAAACGTGCCGAAGAATTAGCGCAACAAGCATTACTAGCGCAGTTAAAAAAACAAACCGAAGACCAACAAAAAGCCAACGAAGTATTAGAGTTAAAAGTACAAGAACGTACATTAGCTTTGGCCGAACTCAACAACGAACATACACAAAGTGTTACCTACGCAAGCTATATACAAGCATCGTTGTTGCCCTCGCTATCATTAATAAAAGAACGACTCAACGATTCTTTTGTTTTGTACAACCCGCGCGACATAGTAAGTGGCGATTTTTATTGGTATTGCGATGTACAAACCTCAGCAGTTCCATCAGTAAACTTACAAGTATTATGTGCTGTAGATTGCACGGGGCACGGTGTTCCTGGTGCATTTATGAGTTTGGTGGCAAACAATTTAATAAACCTTACCATTAAAGATGATAATGTAAATACTCCTGCCGATGTAATAGCATTTGTAAATAAGAATTTGGCGCAAGCCATGAATAAAAATGATGATATACAAGTAATAAATGATGGAATGGACATAGCAGTATGTGCTTACGAACCCATTACTCAAACATTGTATTACGCAGGAGCTAACAGACCTTTATACATTGTAAAACACAACACACAAGAGCTAATAGAAATAAAAGCCACCAAAGTATCGGTAGGAGGACATACGCCAATAACACAAACGTGGGAAAACGTAACTATAGCCCTAAACGCAGGCGATTGTTTTTATTTATCGAGCGATGGTTATGCTGACCAATTTGGTGGCGAAAAGAATAAAAAAATGACTACCAAGCGTTTAAAAGAATTTTTAATACAAATACACGCACTTACCATGGAAGAGCAAAAACAAGCCTTGCAAAATTATTTTACAACGTGGCAAGGCGCTGAACAACAAGTAGATGATGTAATGCTTATTGGTGTAAGAGTGTAGCCAATAAATTATTAACTTTGAAAAATACACAACTAATTATACACAACCACATCAAGGCTTACAATATACACACTATATAATACAACAAAATATAAAATGAAAACCAAAGAAGACATAGTAAACAACTGGCTACCACGCTACACAGGCAAGCCGTTAGAAGAATTTGGACAATACATACTCCTTACCAATTTTGCAGGATACATAAAAATGTTTGCTGATGAGTATAACGTACCTATAGATGGAATAGACCGCCCAATGCAAAGCGCCACTGCCGAAAATATTACCATAATTAATTTTAGTATGGGTAGTGCAATGGCAGCAACCATAATGGATTTACTTACCGCAATTATGCCCAAAGCAGTATTGTTTTTGGGTAAATGTGGTGGGTTAAAAAAGAAAAATCAACTGGGCGATTTAATATTACCCATAGCTGCAATACGTGGCGAAGGTACAAGCAACGATTACCTATTGCCCGAAGTGCCAGCACTACCTGCATTTAGCTTACAAAAAGCGGTATCAACCACTATACGTAACTTTAATTTAGATTATTGGACAGGTACAGTATTTACCACCAACAGACGAGTATGGGAACACGATGCCGAATTTAAAGAGTACTTGCGCAAAACTCGTGCAATGGCAATAGACATGGAAACTGCAACTATATTTAGTGTGGGTTTTCATAACGAAATACCAAGCGGAGCATTACTCCTAGTAAGCGACCAACCTATGATACCCGAAGGTGTAAAAACTGAACACAGCGACCAAAAAGTTACTGCCGATTATGTTACTAATCATTTAAAAATAGGAATAGCATCGCTTAAAGAATTGCAAAATAATGGCTTAACGGTAAAACATTTGCAGTTTTAAAAATATACCATTGCCCTATATTTACTAATGACCGAAGCCTTAGCTATACTGCGCGACCTCAAAGCCAAAAATTATAAACCTGTTTATTTTTTGTGTGGCGATGAACCCTATTATATTGATCTTATAAGCGATTATATAGAAGCCAATGTACTGGACGAGGGCGAGCGCTCATTTAACCAAACCATACTATATGGGCGAGATGTAGATGGAGCTACAATAGCTGGTGAAGCCAAACGTTACCCTATGATGAGCGAACATACGGTAGTAATAATAAAAGAGGCGCAGCACATAAAAAAAATAGAAGACTTAGCTAGTTATCTGCAAGCGCCTTTAGAATCAACTATTTTGGTGTTGTGTTATAAATACAAAACTCCCGATGGTAGAACTGACTTTGGTAAAAAAGTAAAAAAACTAGCTACTTACCTCGAAACAAAAAAACTATACGACAACAAACTACCTGAGTGGATAACCGCTTATGCCAATGACCACAAGCTGCGTACACACCCGCAAGCTGCGGTAATGATGGCTGAATTTTTGGGCAATGACCTTAGTAAAATTGCTAACGAAATAAATAAGTTAGCAATAAATTTGCCTGCAGGTACAGAGATATTAGCAAGCCACGTACAAGAAAACATAGGCGTAAGTAAAGACTATAATGTGTTTGAATTACAAACGGCATTAGGCCAAAAAGATGTGTTAAAATGCAATAAAATTGCCAATCATTTTGGTAAACCTGGTAGCGATGCTCCACCACAAATGATTATACCTAGCCTATATGGCTACTTTGTAAAAGTAATGCTTATACATAAGCTAACCGATAAAACACAAGCCGCAAAGGTGTTGGGTGTACATCCGTTTTTTGTAAAAGAGTACGAAATAGCAAGCAGATTATACAACCCTATGAAATTAGTAAACGTAATAAGCACATTACGCGAATACGATATGAAAAGCAAAGGTATTGATGGTAGTATTGACAACGCTGCATTGTACAAAGAAATGATATTTAAAATACTACATTAATCGTTTTTTAAGGTGTAATAGACATTTCTGGTGTTTTTTTAGATACGTTTAGTTCAAGTGGACATTTCTGGTGGTGTTTATTTTATATGAGTGCTTAATAAATTCAGTT
>JBEBIC010000009.1:0-28184 GCA_040080595.1 Bacteroidia bacterium
CACTTTCAAATATAGCGGTTAATTTGTTATTTTGGTTGGTAATGCGGTCGGTTTCTACTCTTTCATGTGTTATATCTCGTCCTCTTATCATATAGCCCTCAAACCCTTGGCTTTGGTCGGCAGCAAATGTTGCGCCCAAATCCAAATTAATTTTACTATGCGTTTTAAACGATATTAATACTGCCTTAAAATTAAAACTAAGTTCTTTATTGGCTAATTTTAGTTTTAAGTTTTCAAAATCGTGGTCTTCAAAAAGCACTTGCAACGAAAATGGGGTAAACTCAATAGGTAACTCCAGTTTTTGTTGCATTTGTTCGTTCACTTTTACTACCATTAGTTGTTTATCTACAACAAATAAAAATTGCTTACTGTTACTAAATAAACTTTGTAGTAAAGGCGTGTTATACGGCATATTAAAGTAGGTTGCTTTTAAAAATTAAGGCTGTATTGTATTGCAAACGTACGAGGGTTTTCTAGCACACCTGGGCGTAAAGCGTAAAGTCTATTAAGCATATTGTTACATAAAAAAGCTACTTTATTGCTATCATTAATTTTGTACGAAAAGCGTAAATCCATTACATGATCGCCTTTATTGTGTAGTTGCCTAAACTCTTTCATTCCGCTTGAACCGCTTGTACCTGCAAATGCTGGCGACTCAAACAAAGGGTCTATATTTTGCATAAAACTATTATAACGGTAGCTTACACCTAATGATATTTTTTTGTAATCAACCTGTACATCTATCTTAGCTATGTTTTTAAATCTAAATTTAAGTATATTATTATTAATAGTTGTATCTTCTGTAAACTGATTTATGTCTTTGTTGTAATTTTTAAAATCCAAGTAATTTAAGTTAAGTGGATTCATGTGTGTAAAGCCCGAAAGTATAGTTATATCAATATCTTTGGTTAATTTACCTTTACCTACCAAAGTCATATCAATACCCGAAATACGAGCTTGCCCTACGTTTATAGATTTAAAGCCTCTAACTACAATTCCTTTGCGTTTTTGAGCTGTGTCTGCCCAATCTACATTGTAGGTAAACTGCATCATATTTTGGTATTCTGTCCAAAAACCAGCCACATCTAAAAAGCCTTTCCACTCTCCTATTTTAAAACCTTGTTTAATACCTACCTCCGCACTCCAACCTGTTTCTGCTTGCAAATTAGGATTGGAGATAATAGTTAAGCCGCTGGCTACTGTATTTATATGTTTTTCGGCAATGGTAGGAAAACGATAGCCTTGGCCAAAACTAGCACGTATAAAAGTTACTTTAGTAATTTCATAACTTAACCCTATACGCATTACTGGTTTTACTTTAGATTTGTGTATCAATATGGTAGAATCATAACGTGTACGTGCTAAACCAGTAACTGTTTTTTGTGTGATAACAGTATCAATAACAGCACCTGTGTTTTGATTTATTCTTATCACCGAATCATTATAAGTTACCGTTTCATTTTTGAATGAAAGATTTTTGGGTATAAATACGTCGGCATTAGTTTCTACGTCATCTATTCTAAAATATTCTCCTCTAATACCCATTGATACATTTAGTTTCTCAAAAAACTTTTTATCAGCCTGCACATAACCTGCACTATTACGACCTGTATGGTTTTTGTAAAGTTGCGATTTTACGTCAGAGAAACTTTGTACAAAGCCACCTACTAAATTCATATCTATACGAGTAAAACGCTTAGAATATTGCAACTCATTGTATGATAATAAACCTCGCGAATTTTGATTAGTATTACTTACGTTGCTAGTAATAAAAGTACGATTACGAAGTATAAATTTAGCTCCCTTTGGCGTAAAATAAGTTATTGATGGATCAACATAATTAGCGGTAGATACAAATACAGAGTAATTGTTGGAGGTGTCTGAATCCATGGCAGGTGCTTTTATACCGTCTTTCCATAACAGGGTATTGCCATATTTTTTCCAAGAAAAATTACCATTCAAACTTACCGACAGACCTTTTATTTTTTGAAAACGATAACGTGTATTAAAATTACCACGTGCACGTTGTTCGTCTGAGTGTTGTTTAAAATCATTATTCATATAATATTGCCCACCAATTCCTAAATCAAAATTGCCTATTTTTCGGCTATGATGGAAGTCCGCACTATGATAACCAAATGCTTGACCATTACCCCAATTGGCACTGTCCTGATTAAATCTATCATACCTACCATTAATAATATTTATTTTAGTTTCGGGTTTATCTTTAGGGAATGCTGTACGTATATTTATAATACCATTAAGTGCCGAAGAGCCATATAATGAACTACTTGCGCCTTTTATCACTTCCATTTGCGCTATGTTTTCTACAGGTAAACTACCCCATTTTGCCGATCCAGCATCTGCTGCCAATACAGGCATATCATCAACCAATATAGCTACTCTACTACCCGCACCGTAACTGTATCCTGCTCCACCACGTATATTGGCTTGGCCATCTATTACGCTTACACCTGGTGTTTGTTCTATAATATTACTAATGTTAGTAGTTCCTTTATTGGCAATAAGCTCAGGTTTTATAATTTCCATTGATACTGTTATCTCGCTCAATTTTTGCTCAAACTTACCTGCCGAAACCACAATTTCGTTCAGTTGTGTACTGGTTTCTTTCATTATTACATCAAGCGTGGTAGTTTCGCTTGCTTTAACTACAGCATCTTTATTTAAAAACTCATAGCCCACATATTTAAACTTAATTACGTAGTTTTTAGGCGTTAAGTTTACTTGATATTTTCCATCAATATTGGTAGTAGCTACTGCCGAATCATTAGCAAAAATAGTTACCCCAATGAGTGTTTCTTTGCTTTTAATATCGGTTACTACACCTGTAAGTACACCTGTTTGCGCTTGTGTAGTTAATGTAAATAATGTAGCGAGTGCTGTAAGTAAAAAGTAATTTTTTATCATAAGTAAATTTATTTAGTGTATTTAAAATGTTGTTGCAAGATATATAATTGTTTTGAATTTACAAGTAATCAATAATTGTATTGCCACCAATTATTCCGCAGAGTTTTCAACCATTTGTTATTACAGTAAATTAAACTTTGTATTTTCACACAAAATATTTTTATTAAAAAAAACAATCCCATGAGCGATAAAATAAATTCATCAAAAGCCCCCGAACCAGTAGGTTTATACCCACATGCACGCAAAGTAGGCAATCTATTATTTTTGAGCGGTGTAGGCCCACGAGTACGTGGCAGTAAGGATATACCAGGTGTAACACTTGATGCACATGGCAACATTATTAACTACGATATAGCCACACAATGTCGCAACGTGTTTGATAACGTACGTTACATACTAGAAGAAGCGGGCAGTAGCTGGGATAATATAGTAGATGTTACCGTATTCTTAACCAACATGAAAGCCGATTTTGCTACCTATAACGCACTTTATGCAGAGTATTTTAAAGATAATTTACCTTGCCGTACCACTTGCGAAATTAACAGCCTCCCCACTCCTATTGCTATTGAACTTAAAGTTATAGCCACTATTTAATACCTATGAAAACTATGCCTCACATACTTGTAACTGGCGGTACGGGCTACATTGGTAGCCATACTGTGGTAGAATTACTGAATGCCAATTATGCAGTTACTATTGTAGATAATTTATCACGCTCTGATGCTAATGTGTTAGATAGTATTACTTCCATTACTGGTAAAGCACCAAACTTTGTGCAATTGGACTTATGCGATGCTGCTGCGGTAACTACTTTTTTTAATTCGTATCGTACAACAACACCCTTTGATGCTATAATACATTTTGCTGCTTACAAAGCTGTTGGGGAAAGTGTAAAAGAACCTTTGTTATATTATCACAACAATGTAGTAAGTATAATAAACTTATTGCAGGCTGCTAACGCAAACGGGTGTAGTAAAGTTGTATTTTCATCGTCGTGTACAGTGTATGGGCAAAGTACTGAGTTACCTGTAACTGAGCTTACACCAAGGCTTACAGCCGAATCTCCTTATGGAAATACCAAACAAATATGCGAAGATATTTTGCGAGATACCGTAAGCGCTACTAATTTACAATGTATAGCATTACGTTATTTTAACCCTATTGGTGCGCATCCTACGGCATTAATGGGCGAATTACCATTAGGAGTACCCAATAATTTAGTGCCATTTATTACACAAACCGCTATTGGCAAGCGTGCAGCATTAAGTATTTTTGGTAACGATTACAATACTATAGATGGTACTTGTGTGCGTGATTACATACATGTAATGGATTTGGCACAAGCACACATTAAAGCGGTAGCCGTACTTTTAACTACTAACCAAGCGCACCATTACGATATTATAAATATAGGTACAGGCGTTGGTAGTAGTGTATTACAAGCCGTACAAGCGTTTGAGAAAGTAGCTAACTTAAAACTTAATTATACTTACGCACCACGCCGTAGTGGAGATGTAGAAGCCATGTATGCCAATGTAGATAAGGCTAAGGCGGTATTAAACTTTAGTACCCAATATTCATTAGAAGACGCCTTATTGCACCAATGGCAATGGGAACAAGCACTACAGCGTAATGGTTAAGGGTTGTTAAAATTTTATTTTAAGCAAATCTTCAGGTGTATCAATAGATACACTTTCCAGTTCGGTAATAGCAACTTGTATTTTATAATCGTTTTGTAACCAACGTAGTTGCTCCAAACTCTCCGTTAGTTCCAGTGTTGATGGAGCTAATGCCGTAACAGCTTGTAGCGTAGCGGTTCTAAAACCATATATACCTATGTGCTTGTAATAGGTGGTATGTTGCAACCATTCGTCAATAGGTGCGCCTCGCATATAAGGTATAGCATTGCGACTAAAATACAATGCTTGTAAGCTATTAGTAAGCGCAACTTTCATTACGGTATTGCTTTTTAAATCAGCGGTATTATTTATTTTTTTCACTAACGTAGCTATTTGAGTTGCACTATTGGCAAAGCATTGCGCTAGTTCGTTTATTTGTTCGGGGTGTATAAATGGTTCGTCGCCTTGTATATTTATTACCGCATCATACACTTCTGTTTGTTGTGCTGCAACCTCAGCGCAGCGGTCGGTTCCGCTTTGGTGCAGGGTAGATGTCATTGCTACATTAGCACCTATTGCTAAGGCATGGTTGTATATGCGTTCATCATCAGTAGCGATGATAACTTTGCTTAATGCTGTGGCTTTGCAGGCCTGTTCGTACACACGTTGTATCATAGTTTTGCCACCAATATCTATTAGTGGTTTGCCAGGAAAACGAGTGCTAGCAAAGCGTGCGGGTATTACACCAAGTATTTTCATTTATATAAAAAAGGAGTAAGTATTACTTTATTAATTTTTTATAACGTGGCTTATAATTTTTATATTTCCCTCATCGGTTGCTACTATAAAATCGTGGTGCGTAAGTGTGTTGGCACATTGCACATCATAATTTACAGCAAACACTGGGCGGTCGTCAAGTGCGGTTTCTTTGGCTGATACTAATTTAAACGATTGAATATCGCCAGTGGCATTAAATAAGGCTTGATGTTTTTCTTTGCGTTTATCCGCAGTTTCTATTTCGTTAAACTCTGCGCTGTACAAATCTTGCATAGCATCATAATTTTTGGCTTGCAATGCAGTTAATAATTTTGTGCAGGTTTCAGTTGCTTGTTGTTCCGTTATTTTAGCACATGAAGTAAGCATACTTACTGCTACTAATGCTACTGCTATTATTTTAGTTTTCATTTTAATTTTAGTTTTTTTACAGTTAATATTCAAACGTAATTCGTAATTTTTAATTCGTAATTGAATATTTACTTCGTAATATCCAAGGCTATATCTATAAACTTAAAAAAATCGGCTCGGTGATCTTCGCCTGCAAATAGCTTACTTTGTTGGTGCCCAAGACGGCAAACTACTAAATTCAAATCGCGAATTATAGCTACGTACTGTCCTTGCTTACCTCGCATGTACACAATATTATGTCCTTTATAATTGGGTACTAACCACCATTGAAAACCGTAGTTAGTAATAGTAGCTTCTGTTTTAGGGTTTTTAAGTTTAGCTAACGAAGTCATTTCTACCACATAAGCACTATCTACTACTTGCTGTCCGTTCCATTTACCATAATGTAATATTAACGAACCTATACGAGCAAAATCGGGCGCATTAGAATTAAAACAGCAAAACGATTTTTCGTTACCGTCCTTATGGTCTAAGTTCCACCATGCTTCGTTGGTAGTACCAATTTTTGACCATAATTTTTTGCTTGCGTAATCGGCAACATGCTCACCAGTAGCGGCTTCTAGCACAAATGTAAGTAATTGTGTATCGCCACTATGGTATTTAAAATATTTCCCTGGTTCTTCAGTAGCTTTGTAGTGCGATTGTAATGTTAGTTTTTTTAAATCGTCGCCATAGTAAGCCTCCGCAGGATATGCCAATGGGTTTACGTAGTCTTCATCAAAATTAACACCGCTACTCATAGTTAGCAAGTGGCGAATAGTAATAGTACCTAACTTACTATTTTCCATTGCTTTAAATTCTGGTAAATATTTAGTAATAGGGTCATCAACACTTGCTATTTTACCATCGTTAATAGCCACTCCTACTAACATAGCCACTATACTTTTTGCCATACTAAACGAGTTGGTGTGGCTCTTATCGTCAAAGCCGTCCCAATATTGCTCATGTACTAACGAGTCATTTTTTATTACTACAAATGCAATAGTTCCAAAACTATCCGCAAACTGTTGTTGTGTAGTGCTTAGTGGTATTTTGTTATAATTAGCTGCATGTGGCGTAGGTTGTGCCACTCCCACTTTTACCATTCTGTTTTC
Source organism: Bacteroidia bacterium (assembly GCA_040080595.1). GTDB lineage: Bacteria > Bacteroidota > Bacteroidia > UBA4408 > UBA4408 > JACMRI01. Next base: position 6,827 of record JBEBIC010000009.1, read on the forward strand.
AAACAATTCCGACTCATTTATCGATGGGCCACTCCTACCCTTTAAATACGTGTTAGCTATGCCTTTGTACAAATACGTACGCCCTGTAACAAGTATAAATACGTTTACAATTAATAACAATGCTACAATGGTAGCTAATGTATATTTTAGTGTGTTTTTGATGTATTTCATAATTAGATTGGTGTGTTTATTTTTGATAAAGATAATTGTTTATTTTTTAGTCTTGCGCTCTTATGTCTTTAATACTTAATTGTAATATACGCTGTCCGTTGTACTGATTTTCCTCAATAGTATAGGATATTTCAAACGGTTTTTTAGATTTTATTAACTCTAACCTTCCTATTAAATTAAAACCAATAGCTGCAATGGGCGATGTTTTATAATCGCTTTGTACTACATCTAATCCCAAATGTACCTCTTTAAATATTTTGGTATTGCCCTCAGCTATTACATTTTTGGTTTTGAATACGGGGTTCATATTACCTGGCCCAAAGGGAGCAAACTGTTTTAATATACGTAAAAATTTAGGTGTGATATCGCTAAAATTAATGTTGCAATCTATTTCTATTTCAGGGGTAAGCATGTGGTCTTTAATACTACGATTTACCACGGTTTCAAACTTAGTAATAAACTTAGGTACGTTACTCGTGGGCATAGTAAGCCCTGCGGCGTATTTGTGTCCGCCAAACTGATCAAGCAAATCGCTACATTCGGCAATGGCTTCGTACACATCAAAATCTTTTACGCTACGTGCCGAGCCTGTAGCCATACCATTACTCTCCGTAAGTACTATGGTTGGTCGATAATATTTTTCGGTAAGGCGAGATGCTACAATACCTACCACGCCTTTGTGCCAAGTAGAACTAAATAAAACGGTCGATTTTTTGGAATTAATTTCGGGGTCGTCTTCCAACATTTGCAAGGCTTCCTGTGTTATGTTTTTATCCAAACCTTGACGTTCGGTATTGTTTTTATTTATACGCACACAGTATTGTTGCGCTTCTTGTTCGGTACTTGCTATCAATAATTTTACGGCTGTATTACCAGTATCTATACGTCCTGCGGCATTAATGCGAGGTCCTATCAAAAACACACAATCGGTTATACTTAATTCCTTACGCACGTTTGATAAATCTAATATTGCCTTAATACCTGCACGGGGCTGTTCGTTTATAAGTTTCATACCAAAGTACGCAAGCACCCTGTTTTCGCCTGTTATAGGCACTATATCGGCAGCTATACTTATGGCGCATAAGTCCATAAGGCTGTATAAATAATCGGATACAAGTTCAAAATGTTGTGTAAGTGCTTGGCATAATTTAAAACCTACACCATTGCCACTTAGTTCCTTGTACGGATATTCGCAATCGGTACGCTTAGGGTCTAACACCGCTACAGCATTAGGTATTTGGTCGCCTACGGTATGGTGGTCGCATATTATAAAATCTACACCACGTGTGTTGGCATAATCTATTTTATCAATAGATTTTATACCACAATCTAAACTTATAATTAGTTTGTAATTATTTGCTTTTGCAAAATCAATACCTGCGGTACTTATACCGTAGCCTTCCTTGTAACGGTCGGGTATATAAAATGCTAAATTATATTTATGATTAATTCCTTTTTGAATAAATAAATCTTTGAGAAACAAATATGTAAGCGCCACCGCTGTAGTACCATCTACATCATAATCTCCATACACCATTATTTTTTCGTTATTGTCAATGGCGTGTACAATGCGTGCTACGGCTTTGTCCATGTCTTTCATCAAAAACGGATTGTGTAATTGGTCTATCGTAGGGCGAAAAAATGTTTTGGCTTTATCAAAATTATCAAAGCCTCGCTGATGGAGTAGCGTGGCGTGTATGGGTTCGCAATTAATATCTTTGGCTAATTTATTTACAAAAACTGCGTGCGGTTGTGGCTGTATTTTCCATCTATAATTCATACTGCGAATGTAGTGCAAAAATTGGGTTGTTGCAACAGTTAAACCTGTTTGTTATAACAAGTATAGTTGTAATTTAATGCAATTGTTGAGCTGAATAAAAATACTTTTTTTTGGTGGTGTAAAAAGATGTGGCTAAAGCCATTATTATTATCGTTTACCCAGCCCTAAAGGGCAGGGTAAACGATAACTAAACGTGGTTATATTAGCTTATATATTTTGGTCGTATATATAACTGCGTTTGCTATTCACACCACGGTGGCTGAGCGAAGTCAAAGCCCATATCGTACTAGGGCTTCGCTAAGCCACCGTGAAAGGACTATAATTCGAAACTATTTTGTAACCAATTATTCTTAAATCGTAATTCGTAATTTTTAATTCGTAATTAATAGTGCTAGCTTAATTTAACGCCTATTACCAACACATCATCTACTTGGTCGTGGTCGTGTTTCCAATCTAAAAAGGCATTTTCAACCATCATTTTTTGCAATTTGGCGGGCTGTGGCGCTATTTGTATAAATAATTCTTGCATACGTTTTAACGAAAACTTCTTGCCTTTTTCGCCACCAAATTGGTCGCCGTAACCATCGCTAAACAAATAAATACAATCGCCTACGTTTAGCATTAATTCGTGTTGTGTGTATAATTTATCTGTTATGTATTTAGAACCACCAATAGGAAATTTATCTCCGTCTATTTTTTTAAGTTCGTTGTTTTCTACATAAAACAATGGTCGGTATGCGCCCGCATAGCTTACTTGCGTGCCACGTATGGTACAAATATTTATGTCCATACCATCGGTAGTTTCGGCATCATACTTACCGTTTTTAAGTGCTAAGCGTAGGCCTTCATTTAATTTGTCTAAAATAATAGCTGGCTCGTGCACATCGTTTTCATTTACTATTTGGTTTAATAAATTATTGCCAATCATACTCATAAATGCGCCAGGCACACCGTGTCCAGTACAATCTACGGCTGCTACTATGGTGCAGTTAGGTTTTATAGCGTACCAATAAAAATCGCCACTTACAATATCTTTGGGTTTGTATAGTATGAATGAGTGAGGTAACGATTTAAACAATGCTGTTTTATCGGGCAATATAGCATCTTGTATGCGTTTTGCGTATTCTATACTTGCGGTTACATCTCTGTTTTTAGTGGCTAATTCTTTGGTTCTATCTTCTACGGCTATTTCCAGCTGGGCATTTTTTTGTTTTACTTGGTAGGTACTCCATTTTACGTAGGCATATATTAATAAGGTTAGCAACAATATGCTTGTAATAATAAACCATGGTGTTTTGTAAAACACTGGGCTTACTACTATACGCATACTTGCGCCTGTGTTGTTCCATACGCCATCGCTATTGCAGGCACGTACTTTAAATGTATAAGTACCACCTTCTAAGTTGGTATATTCTTTAAAACGATCGGTGCTTGGCTCGCTCCACTCGTTATCAAAGCCTTCCAGCATATATTGGTATTTGTTTTTTTCGGGGTATTTATAACTCAAGCCCACAAACTCAAAACGAATAACGCCTGATGCTTCAGCATGATTAAATTTCATACTGTGTTTGTATTCATAAGCAGTATCGGTAGCAAATGCCTCCATACTGTTGCGTTTTACATTGGTTATATATACTTGTGGCGCATTGTTATCCATACCAATATCTTTAGGATAAAAAGCATTAGCACCATTTAAACCACCAAACACCAACCTACCATCAGCACACTTGTAGTGCGACAGTACATTAAACTCACTGTCCTGCAAGCCATCTTCAACCGTGTAGGTACTTATGTTTATTGGGCTTTCCAAGGGGTTAAACTTAGCTAAACCTTTTAGGCTACTTAGCCAAACGTAACCGTTGTCGTCTTTTTCTAAGCCATATATAGTTTGGCTTGGCAAGCCATCTTGGGTAGTAAGCGCTTTGCCTTTTTGGGTAAGTAAATCGTATATAACTATACCGCCCTCGGTAGCTATTAATAGTGTGTTGGAATTGTATTGCAGTATATCATTTACATACTTAGAGATTAAATATTGATTTAATTCTCGGTATTCTTTAAACGCATTTAGTTGTGTTTTATACACCAATACCCCAACATCTGTAGTAGCAGCAAGTACAGTTCCATTTTGTAATTCTAGTACTTCGTACACCGCATCACTCATGCTATTATTATCCATAGTCTGATATTGTGATGTTTGTGTTTCACTTGCGTTTGTTTTAAATATTCCTCTACCATACGTACTTACCCATGTATTTTTTTTACTGTCTTTTGTTGTAGATAATAGTGAAGTATTTATTTTATCTCTATTTGCCTCTAACAATTTATTAGACGGTTTAATTGCTACACCTATTTGATGCGTTATATCAAATTTATTTAACCCATAAGCGGCATTGCCTATGTAAAGTATATTGTTTTTATCGCAAAACACACCATAAAACGAATTATCTTTGTTGTATGGTATTATGTTTTTATTAAGCGTATGTCTATACTGTTTGCTTGCTTGAGTTTTTGGATTGTATTGATACAATCCCTTACTCTCTGTTGCAAACCATATATTATGTTGTACATCTTCGGTTATACCAAATGTAGCAATGCCCTTTAGTGCAGGTATTGCATTAAACACTTTGTTTTCGGGTTGATATTTTAATATACCATTATTAGCAGTTCCTAACCATATTGTACCTTTAGATGAAACCAAGCAAAAGGTAAATTCATTAATTGTAATTGGGTAATTATTATCGTCGGTTATTGCTAACTTGTTTATGCTTGAAGTATTTGTTTTACTTGAAATAAATAAACCATCTTTTTCAGTTGTAAATAAAAATGTATTGTTAGGTAATGGCGCAATTGCTTTTGTAAGCAATTTAACATATTTCTTAGAGTTATTATATATTAGTGATGGAAGTGCTGTAATCGAATTTGGTTCTAATTTATAATTCACTACCGCATCTCCATTTAAGCCTAACATTAATAAGGTATCGTTAGCGTAAGCTGAATAGTAAGCTGACGATTTTACATCTTTACTTTTAAATTTTATATAATTCCAGCTATTCGTTTTTCTATTTAACGAAAATATCCCCTGCTGCTCAACAGCTATAATGTAGTATTTAGTAACACTTACAGCTACAAAACCTATTAAGGATTGTTTTAATTGTTTTAACTCTACACCATAGTTAATTAACTGCTGCGTACGTGTATTGTAAGAATATAAATAAGCATCGGTACATATCCACATTATCGCATTTAAACTATCGTAAGAAAAAGAACGTATGGTAGTTTGTTGTAATTCTTGTAATCCTTTTATATTTTCGTTACGACTAATTTTCTTGGTATATGGGTTGTATAAATTAACTCCATTGCCCGATGTACCTATCCATATATTACCATTATTATCTTGTGCTAAGGCACGTATTGTTTTATATTCTGCTAAGCTGTTACTATCATTAGGTTGATTAGTATAGTGTTCAAAACTATAGCCGTTAAATTTGTTTACACCGTCTTGCGTACCTATCCATATAAAGCCCTCACGGTCTTCGAGTAAACAGTTTACTGTGTTTTGTGCTAAGCCATGTTTGCCAGAGTACTCACGCACTTTTATAGTGGTGTTTTGTGCATGACTAATAAAGCCATACAGTACTAAGAGTGTTAATAATAAATGTTTTAATAAGTACATAATAGTTGTTTGTACGAATGTATTAAAATAATGGGAATAGGAAGGGCTTTGTTGGAAAATAATGTATTCACATCTCGGTTATTCCCATCACGGTGGCTGAGCGGAGCCGAAGCCCAAGTACGATATGGGCTTCGATAAACTCAGCCACCGTGGTGGGAGTGTGGGGCGTGAACACGTAGTAGATTAAGAGAAAAAATATTTTACAATAAAAAAGCGTCTTGATAAAATCAAAACGCTTTTTTATTATTTGTATACGATTAGTTGCTAATTACAACTTAGTAGATGTGCCAGTAGCCATGTTATATTCCCACGATACTTTACCGGTGGTTACTTTTACAAACTCATCGCAAGCACCGCCTTTAGTATAACCAAAATCTAAAACATTCTCTTGCTTACTATCTTCGTTTAATTTTTGAATACCACTCGTTACATAATTACACGTGTTTGTTTTTACTAATGGTGTAGCTGCATCTATTAATATGCTGTATTGTTTCCCCTTACGGTTAGTACCATTTACAGTGCCCCATAGGGTTAATTGTCCTTTATCTGTAATGGTAGTGCGGTCGCTTGCATAACTTACTTTATCGCCATTAGCCCAGGTACACACACCGTTAGTTATTTTTATATTTACTTTGTTAGGATTAACAGCATCATTAGTAGCGCTAATATTAGCATAATACTTAATTCCTTTTTTCTCAAATCCATCGTTGGTAGGTACTCCGTTTAATGTACTTGGTAGCCCTCCCATTATAGCAGTATAGCCACCTCCTATTCCATTTTTTTTAGGTGTAAGAATAGCTTGTATGCTACCGTTTTTAAGTACACCTCCATCTACTACATTCTTATAAGTAATAGTAAAAATAATTTTAGCTATATTAAATGCTTGTATGGTAGGGTCTTGTTCTATTTTTCTATTTACAGTTATAAACGTTCCTGCTAAATCGGCAGGTACTTCATACGTAGTATCTACATAAAATTGCTGTATTCCATTAGTTCTACCTGTAATCCCACAACTACCACAGCCTTTTACCGCAGGATCTCGAATTCCTTTTTCATTAATAGCGGGTCCCATATCGTTAAAGCCTTCTTCAGCTACTTTATTATCGTTTACTGATTGTTCGCTATAGTCGGGAGTGGCCTCTTTTTTACAACCAAATAATAATGTTGCACCTGCTATGCTTAGTATAGCTACTGTTTTTAAATGCTTTCTCATGGTATAAAATGTATTAGTTATGTGTTTAATTCAATTATTAATACAACTAAAATAGTATAAATAATGGTAACACCAAATTTTATTTTTAAACAACTTAATTATTGCGTATTATTGTTAGTAGTAATTACCCTATTTAAACCTCACTACACATGTTACATAAACTTATCTTATGCCTTGCTCTTGCAGTAGCCACACTACACACTACTGCACAACAACTTACACGTGTAGATACTATAAACGTAACACGCAATGGTAAAACCTTGCGTTGGCCATGGGCTGGAGGGCACAACTCGGCTACGCTACACAGTATAGATTTAAACTTAGACGGTATTAAAGACTTATTAGTTTTTGATAGAGATGGCAACACAGTTACCACGTTTTTAAACCAAGGTATAGTAGATTCTATAAGTTATGTACATGCCCCACAGTACGAAACCAGTTTCCCGCCACTAAATGCTTGGGTACAAGTAGTAGATTATAACTGCGATGGCAAAGAAGATATTTTTACGTATCGTGTGGGCTATGGTTGTGCACAAGTATGGAAAAACACCAGTACCGCCACACAGGTATCGTTTACATTAGCATTAGATAAATTGTTTTACAGCTACGGCCCTGCTCCTACCCAAACTACCAACGTATATATAGTGGGTGCTGATATTCCTGTAATAAAAGACATAGACCACGATGGCGATGTAGATGTGTTGGTATGGGATAATTTATATTCGCAAGGGAGTAAAATATGGCTGTACAGCAACCAACGTGTAGAGTTGGGCTACCACTGCGATAGCCTAACCATGCAGGTTACCGACAGTTGCTGGGGACGCTTTACTGAAAATTTTAATGATAATGGTTTAACTTTAGGTGCATGCCCTTATCCGTTTAAGCTTATACCGCCAAGTGTTGGCGTAGAAGAAGATTATACACTACACGCACAACGCCAATTAAATATAGAAAGTAATTTGCAAACCAACGGAGTGTTGCATACTGGAGGTACACTTGCGGTATATGATGCCAATTGTGATAATGCGATGGAGGTATTAATAGGCGATGTATCGTTTCCTAATGTGGTAGGCGGTACAAATACTGGCACTCCCACTAAAGCCAACATTACTAGCGTAGATACTGCGTTTCCGCATTATAATGTTCCTATACGTATGTCTATATTTCCTGCGGTATCTACACTTGATATAAATAACGATGGCAAGGTAGATGTGTTTGCAAGCCCCAATGCTATAGGTGCAAGTAGCGAAAATAAAAATTGTATTCAGTATTATAAAAACACAGGTGCAACATGCGCGGCTTTATTTTCGTTGGAAAACAAATCGTTTTTAAACAGCGAAAGTATAGATGTAGGCACTAATGCACACCCTACATTTGTAGATTTTGATGGCGATAATAAACTGGATTTGGTAATAGGCAACCATTATGCTTTTAGCGAAAATTATGTGGTAAATAAATACGTAAGTAAACTTACATCGCAACTTGATTATTACCGTAACACAGGTACAGCAAGCGCTCCAAAGTTTACACTCGTAACTACTGATGTGGATAGTATTTCAAAAATTAACAAGAAAAACTTACACGCTACCTTTGGCGACTTAGACAACGACGGAGATTTGGATATGATAATAGGAGAATCAACAGGTAAATTTATGCACTACCAAAACACAGCAGGCGCAGGCAATACGCCACATTTTAACTTAATAACTACTACACTTAAAGATAATACCAATACCATAATGAGTGCGTATAGCAACGCTACACCACAGTTGGTAGATGTAAACGATGATGGTAAATTAGATATACTTTCGGGCTCGGCACGTGGCACAGTATTTTATTATGAAAACATAGGTACGCTTACCGCTCCCTCATTTGAATTTAAAAGCGATACGCTTGGCGGCATTGATACTAGAGACCCACAGCTATTGTTTGGGAATAGTTGCCCGCAATTAGTAACTGAAGCGGGTAACAAAATATTGTACGTAAGTACCGCCAAAGGCAGTATTCACAAATATAACAACATTACTAATGCTAACTTATATGGTTATTTTAACAAACTAACTAACAAGCTAGATAGCATAGACCTTGGCGATAATACCTACTTGAGCATAGGCGCATTTGGTGCTAACAAGCGTGCGTTTGTAGTGGGTACATCGCGCGGTGGTGTGGTTATGTATTATGACACAAATAAAGTTACACAAATAAAAAATAAAGTTGCATCGGCGTTTGAATTAAAATTATATCCTAATCCTACCAACGGAATTGTAAATGTAAGCTCTATATATACCATGAATAACACTATGGTAAATGTGTATAACATTATGGGAATGCTTGTTTACCAAGGCGTATGGAGCGGATATAAATATGCTATAGATTTAAGTGCGCAACCTGTGGGAATGTACATTGTAAATGTTAAAAATACCACACAAGGTATTGATAGTAATATTAAAGTAGTGTTAAATTAATACAATTGTAGTCCAACAATATATTCACGTTACGGAGGCTGAGCGAAGTCGAAGCCCTAGTTGTATATGGGCTTCGGCTCCGCTCAGCCTCCGTGGCGTGAGTATCGAACTACCAAATACGATAAACTAAAAAGCGATAAATACACATTGGTATTTATCGCTTTTTAAATTGTAGTTATAATTAAAATTATGCTTTTGTTTTCTTTGCTTTTTTAGGAGCTGTTATTACCTCTTGCTCATCAAATAAACCGCCACCTATAGCTGCATTTATTTTATCAATAATTTCGCCTAGGTGTTCTTTATTTTCCATAAACTTGTTGGTATCTACATCTATTATTAATAGTTTACCTGCGTCGTAAGTGCTTATCCAAGCCTCATAGCGTTCGTTAAGGCGAGTTAAATAATCTAAACGAATAGAGTTTTCGTAATCGCGTCCACGCTTAGATATTTGCGATACTAACGTAGGTACTGATGCACGTAAATAAATTAATAAATCGGGTGGTCCTATAAACGATTCCATTAATTGAAACAACGAAAAATAGTTTTCAAAATCTCTCGCAGTCATCAATCCCATGGTATGTAAGTTGGGTGCAAATATGTGCGCATCTTCGTATATAGTACGATCTTGTATTACACTCATACCCGACTTGCGTATGTCTTGTACTTGCGCAAAACGACTATTCAAAAAGTATATTTGCAAGTTAAACGACCAACGTTGCATATCATCGTAAAAATCGTTCAAATAAGGATTGGTATCTGCATCTTCAAAATGTGCTTTCCAATTATAATGTTTGGCTAATAATGTAGTAAGTGTAGTTTTACCCGAACCAATGTTTCCTGCAACTGCTATGTGCATAATGTATTATTTTTTAATAGTTAATTTATAAAGAGTAGTGTGTAATTTTATTGTGCTAATGTACTAATAAAAACACTATTGCGTAACAATGTTAATACTGTGTGAACAACTAAATTAAAGCTGGGTAAAGCGATTGTTTTCAAGCGTAAAAATACCATTTGGTTTTACTCCTTTTTCGGTTTGATGTACTGTACAGGCTACATGCTGCGCATCGTGTTCAAAATACAATATAGAATTATTAGCAACAGCACGGCTTAATACCCCTTGTTTTTCTTGCATACTTAATAGCGGTTGAGTATCATACGCCATTATCCACGGTGTGGGTATATGGTGCATAGATGCTAACAAATCGGCAACGTATATAATTTCTTGTTGCTGGTGTTGTATTACAGGCAACATCATTTGCTCAGTATGTCCACTTACATTTATGAACGATAAATTAGGGTTTATACTATTGCTATCCGTTACAAAATTAAGCTGACCGCTTTGTTCTATAGGTAAAATATTTTCTTTAAGAAACGATGCTTTTTCACGTGGATTGGGCTGTGTAGCGTTTTGCCAATGTGCAGCATTACTCCAGTATTTTGCATTTTTAAATACTGGTTCGTAACCGTCTTTGCCAGTATTGTATTGTATAGCTCCACCGCAGTGGTCAAAGTGCAAGTGCGTAAGTACTACATCGGTTATATCGCTAGGTTGTAAACCAACATTAGCAAGGCTTTTGAGCAAGGTATCGTTACCGTGCATGTAGTAATGTCCAAAAAACTTAGCGTCTTGTTTATCGCCCATACCAGTATCAATAAGTATGCATTGCGCACCGTCTATAATAAGCAGACAACGCATAGTCCAAGTACACATATTGTTATCATCGGCTGGGTTTAATTTGTGCCAAATGCTTTTGGGTACTACGCCAAACATTGCGCCACCATCTAACTTAAATAATCCTGCATTAATTGTATGTAATTCCATTGTTGTATAATTTGGTTGTTGCTATATCATTTATTCTAAAACGCTTGATATTAAACGTAATTTTTAATTCGTAATTAATCCTTATGTATTAAATTCTTTTTCTAATAATTTGGAGAGTTGTTGTATGCTTATATCCACGGTAAGTTTACCCTCTTTACATACTGATATTGCACCTGTTTGCTCGCTTACAATTACGGCTATAGCGTCCGAATCTTCGGTAATACCAACGGCAGCACGGTGGCGCATACCTAAGTGTTCGGGAAAATTATCGTTTTCGGTTACGGGTAATACACAACGTGCGGCTTTTATATAATTGTTGGTTACAATTACAGCCCCATCGTGTAAGGGATTGTTTTTAAAAAATATACTTTCTATTAAACGAGTGTTGAGTTGTGCATTAATAACATCGCCAGTAGAGATATAAAAATCTAACGTAGATGATTTGGTAAGTACCACTATAGCCCCAGTGTTGCTCTCGCTCATGGTTTTGCAGGCTTTGATAAATGCGAGTATATCCAACTGATTATCGGACGTGCTACTAGTTGTTGATGCAAATAAATTAAGTGAGAATTTCTTAAAAAAATCGTTCGTGCCCAACAACAATAAAAATCTGCGTATCTCTTGCTGAAAAACAATAATTAATGCAATAAAACCCACGCCAATAAACTGCCCCAATATAGTTTCGAGCAATTGCATATTTAATGCTTTTACCAATAACCACAATAGGTACAGCGCAACTATCCCCAACGAAATATTAATAGCCACCGTACCTCGTATCAACTTGTATAATTGATACAAAAGCATAGCCACCAAGAGTATATCTAAGGCATCAATCCACGAAAAAGGAATTATAAATGATAGGAGCATGAGTTAAAATTAAGGGTGTTGTTGTTTGCCTAAGCGTAATAACTCTTGCACTAAATAGTGTACACGAGTGGCTGGTGCATGTAAGTGGTAGTTGGTGTTTCCATGATTTTCAGTATGATGATTTTCCAATGCTATTGCTCGTTGTATTGCGATGTGGGTTTTATCTTTTAATTGAGGCAATACAAATGCTTTAAAACGCATGTCAAACTTTAAATACTTCTTATAACTAAACTTTTCTTTTGCACATAATTCTTTAAAATTATCAGTTTCAATAGGGAACAACTTTGCAATTTCGGTTAAGCGGTTATAGTAATAAGTTCGGTTCGAAGCTTCAATAGCAACATCTTCAAAATGTAATAAAATCCATAATTCAAAAGCATCATTACTCCAGGCTACCTGTATTCCATTTGTTTTGGCGGTTTGTATAGAAATATTAAACGCAGTATTATTCTCTGCTAATGTATCTTTAGTAGCATGAATACTAAAATCGGTATCTTTATCATAAACGCACCATACTTGTAATTTATCTGCATCAAAAGGGATAAGAACTTTATTATTATCATAATCAAAAAGCGATTCTTTATCACAATAAGTGATTGCTTTAATTATATTTTTATGATTACTCCCTTGTTCGCCTACAGTTAATACTTTTGAATATGGATAATTTTCTAAACTTTTAAAATATTCGCACTCCCCAACCTTATCTTCACAAAAAATAATGAACCGAGTTGTAATCTCTTCCTTACGACTATCGTCGGTTTTAACGTCCCAAGCTGCCTTCATTGCTTTCTGTTATTGTATTTTCGTATTCGCTTAGTACAGGTAATGCACCGTAGAAGCCCGCTAAGTATTGTTTTGCAAAATCGGCATCGTTGCGTATTCCTTTTAAATCGGATAATGCAAAAAAACGTGTGGAATGGTCTTGTTGTTTTTCTGCAAAATAAAATTGGTCTCTGCGCATTACCTTAGGCGACATTAAATTAGTATCGTGACTTGTAAACAATAATTGCGAGTTGCTTTTATTTATTTTAGGGTCGTTAAATAAACCAATCAATTTTATTAATAATGCAGGATGAAAGTTACTATCTATTTCGTCAATAATTACTAATGCACTTGAAGGGAAGTTAAAAGTGCTTAACAAAGCTCCTGCTAGTTGAAATAATTTTTGAGTACCTGTTGATTCTTGGTAATCTAAATTAAGTTCGAATCTTTCAATAATACCATTTATCTCAATTTCTTTAATTAACGTAATCTTGTTTAAAGGTAATACTAATGAATTTTTAGCTTTTCCATCTCTACTTATTACTATATCGGTGTAATTTAAATTAAATACTGAAAGCATATCTAAAACTCTTTGTTTTATCGAATCCTCTTTGTTTTCAACAACAACTAAAGTATTGCGCATAAATAAATCTAATTCATTATTTATGTTAGAAATACATTTACGACTAAAGAAATTGCGAATTAAAGCACATACACTTTTAGGTTCAAATGCTGCTATATGAGATAATAATAAAGAGTATTTTGATGGCAAGAAAGGTATTTTATTTTCATTCAATGACTTATGAAGTTTAAATTTTGTTCCTTTTCGCGTAAATAATTCTACATTATTTTTACCATGAGGTCCAAACAACCATTCATTAGTGAATATAAAATCAACACTATTAATGCTATTAACAGGATGTTCTTTAACTGTGAATCCGTATCTATATTTTTTGTTATCAATAAATAATACAATCTGAAAAAAAGATTCTGTTTCATCAACATTTTCTTGATATAAAAAAGGGTCGCAAACCTTTATTAAATCAGTATCACTTTCTATTTTAGTTGCTATAATATTTATAAAATAATTTAAAGCCTTTATAATATTACTCTTACCACTTGCGTTTGCGCCATATATTCCTATTGTTTTTAATAAGTCCATACCGCCTTCATTCGCAATATTATCAGTATCTAAGTTTATGTTATCCTTATGGCTTGTTAAGCCTGTAGCTACAAAACTTATGGTTTGTAACTCGTTTATAGAACGGAAATTTTTAACACTAAATTCAACTATCATTTTTTAGTTATTTGTTAATTTTAAGCAAATATCAATATAATTAACTAATTACACGCTTTTTTTTAGTGTTATTTGCACAAAAATATTCAAACTCAATACCCCAACAACACCTTAATTTTCTCCATTACCTTATCCGCATTAGGGAGCATAGCGGCTTCTAAAGCACTGTTTAATGGTATTGCGGGCATATTCTCCGAACCTATTACTTCTATAGGTGCGTCTAATTGTTCAAAGCAATGCTTACTTATACCCGCAGCTATACTTTGTGCAAAGCCATTGTTTACAGGCTCTTCGGTAAGTACTACTGCCCTACCGTGCTTACGCACAGCGGCGTATATCGCTTCAGTATCTAGTGGATATAAAGTGCGTAAATCTATAATTTCTAACTGATTGTTAAATTGCTTTGCCGCCTGCGCCGCCCAGTACACGCCCATTCCGTAGGTTATAACTGCGCAAGTGTTTTGCGTAGCGCTTGCATCTGCGGTTATAACTGTGCGTGCTTTGCCTAATGGTATTATATAATCTTCGTCGGGTTCTATGGTTTTACTGTCTTCCGTACCTTTTATTTTGCTCCAATACAATCCTTTGTGTTCCAGCATTACTACTGGGTTTGGGTCGTAGTAGGCTGCTTTCATTAGTCCTTTTAAATCGGCACCTGTACTTGGGTAACATATTTTTATGCCACGAATATTGGTTAAAATACTTTCTACACTACTACTGTGATATGGGCCACCACTGCCGTACGCGCCTATTGGCACACGTAGTATCATACTTACTGGCCACTTACCATTACTCAAATAACAACTACGACTTACCTCAGTAAACAACTGATTTAAGCCTGGCCATATATAATCGGCAAACTGTACTTCAACTATTGGTTTTAACCCTGCGGCACTCATACCAACGGTTGAGCCTATTATAAATGCTTCTTGTATAGGCGTATTAAATACTCTATTATCTCCAAATTTTTGTGCTAATGTAGCGGCTTCTCTAAACACTCCGCCTAAGCGTGCGCCTACGTCTTGCCCGTATAGCAAGCATTCGGGGTGTTTGGTCATTAGTTCTTGTATAGCAAATAATGCGGCATCTACCATTACTGTTTTTTCTTTACCCTCGGGCGCACGTACACCACGCTCTTCGGTAACGGGTGTTGGCGCAAAATCATGTGTAAATAAATCTTCAGCTGTGGGGTTAGGCATTGCTAACGCACGGGCATAATCTGCTTGTACTGTGGCTGTGGTTTGCTTTATAATTGTATCTAATTCATCTAACGAAAAACCATCTATCAATAACGTATTTTTAAGTTTTGGAAAAGGGTCACGGCTATTGGCTTCGTCCAAATCATCTCTGTACCATTCCTTACGTACACCGCTGGTGTGGTGGTTTAGTAAAGGTACTTTAGCATGTATCATAAACGGACGACGTTCCTTGCGCATTAATGCTAACACTTCATTTACGGTGGTGTATGATTTTTTAAAATCAGTACCATCAATACTGCGTACCTCAATACCATTAAAGCCTTTGGCAAAATCGGCAGCTGTACCAAAACGTATTTCTTTGCTATGTGCGCTTATGTCCCACTCGTTGTCTTGTACTAAAAATAGTATGGGTAATTGTTTTAAAGCCGCCATGTGCATGGCTTCGGCTACTTCGCCCTCAGTCATTGCGGCATCGCCTATACTACATACTGCTATTGGGTTTGCGCCGTTATAATCCTTAGCTAAGCCCGTAAGTTCTTTGTATTGTATGCCCATAGCAACTCCTGTGGTAGGTATAGCTTGCATACCTGTTGCGCTACTTTGCATAGGTATTTTGGGCATATCGTCACGGTTAAGCGATGGGTGCGAATAGTAGGTGCGTCCACCACTAAATGGGTCGTCTTTTTTGGCTAATAATTGCAACATTAAATCGTACGGTTGAATACCTATGCCCAGTAACATACTATCATCACGGTAATAAGGACTTACAAAATCCTGTGGCAACAATTGCATACTACACGCCAACTGTATGGCTTCGTGCCCACGGCTTGTAGCGTGTACGTACTTCGCAGTTATTTCTTTGTTGGCTTCGTACAACTCTGCCATAGCTTTGGCGGTGCACATAAGCGTGTAGGCTTTGGTATAAATTTCTTTGGTAATTATATTTGAACTCATTAGTGTATATAACTTAAATGATGTAATTATTTAGTGGGCTATTTTGTACTCGTAAACAATTGGTTTTAAACGTAATTCGTAATTTTTAATTCGTAATTAATGCTTACTATTTATTGTGTGTGAGTGCAGTATTAAAATACGATTCAAAAAGAGTAGCTATACTTTGTAGTGCATTGTTTTTGCTAGTAACTAAAGCGGTATTACTATTATTTAACCAACGCTTACGCCCCATTGTTTTTTCGTATAACTTATACCATTCGTAGGCTAATAATCCTATACCATAGCTTACAGGAAACACAGCTATACCCACTATCCAATTCCAAATTACGGAAGCAATTATAGCGAGTGTTAAAAAATAAATTATGCTAATAAAGAACGCAAGTATTATACGTACGCTTGCTTTAAATTCTACTACTTTAATTTTGTTTTTGGCTATGTTAGTAGGTATAAAAAACGGTACTGCATTTAGCACTACACCTATTGCAAATACTGGCACTGTAAGTAATAGCAATGCTACACTTAGTAGGTTATATTCCTTAACTTTGGCTACTGTGTTTTGGTGTTTTAAATTTGCTATAGATAACTCCGTACTATAGTTATCTAGGTTTTGTTTTAGTGCAGTTAGTTCGTTGGGTTGCATTGCATATAATGCCTCGCCTATACTTTTACGAATGCTGTATTTATCAATACCTACGTACGGTGGTAGTGTATCAATAATTTCATCTAACAAAAATTGTGCATGCTGAAATCCTTCGGGTATTTGCAACACTACTTTTTGTAACTCGCTTTCTACATGGGCATTAAATACATGAATACGTTCAGCATCAGTATTGGCATTACTAAAATCAATGTCTTGCATAGTAAAAGCAGTTCCAAACTGCAAATACACATCGCTTCTAAATTTGTCCCAAGTATAGTAAGTAAGTCCTGCCACTTGTATATTTAGCGGTATGTTGGTAGAGTTTAATGTTTCAAATTCGGCACATATACGCGCAGTACCCTTCCTAAACTTGCGCACATGTGCTGCTTGCAAACAGTTACCCTCGCTATAAATAGTTACCGCAGCACGGTTATTTAACTTAGCAAAAATTGCTGCAAACGACTCTTCATTTTTAGCCATATTTTCTGGTCCTTCCTCTCGTCTAAATATGGGTATCATATTAAAATAATCAAACACCTTGGCTTTCCAGCCTTTAAATACATCGCCTCGTGCTATAAAATGTACTTTGCGCTTGAGTGAAAATAAAATAATAAGAGGGTCTATTGCCGAATTACTATGATTACCTACAAATAGCGTAGGACTTGAGTTGTCAGCCTTTTCTGCACCTATTACATGAAATTTATAATTAGTACGTATGTGCAAATCTACCAGCCAGCGGAGTAGATTATAGCCTATTTTTTTATCAGCAACAGGTTGGTCAATAGTGGTTTTCATTTAGGTTAAATAGATGCGTATTTTAAAGGTTATAATTACTCCTACAATAATATAAATAATATGGCTAAATTAGCGCATTAATACCCTTAAAAAAGCATTAAAGCGGAAACTAAAAACGAAGCGTGTGCAATAAATAAAAATGTTACTTTTACTAAAATTACACCCTATGCTAAAATTAAACTTTTTATAAATTATGATAACTTACATGAACACTAGCACCACACCTATAACTGCTGCAGAAGCCATAGCACTCGAAGATAAATACGGAGCGCACAACTACCACCCGCTACCAGTGGTACTTGAACGTGGACAAGGCGTATTTGTATGGGACGTAAACAATAAGCAGTATTACGATTTTTTATCGGCCTACTCGGCAGTTAATCAAGGGCATTGTCATCCATCAATTATAAATGCGTTAATGGAGCAATCGCAACGCCTTACATTATCATCACGTGCTTTTTATAACGATAGCTTAGGTGTATATGAAAAATACATTACCCAATTATTTGGTTATGATAAAGTATTGCCAATGAATACAGGCGTTGAAGGTGGCGAAACTGCTATAAAATTAGCACGCCGTTGGGGATACGCAGTAAAAGGAATTGAAGAAAATAAAGCCAAAATAATATTTGCCGAAGGTAACTTTTGGGGACGTACATTAGCCGCAATATCAAGCAGTACCGACCCTAGTTCGTATGCTAAATTTGGCCCATTTATGCCAGGTTTTGAATTAGTACCTTACAATAATTTAACTGCTTTAGAAGAAAAATTAAAAGACCCTAACGTTGCCGCATTTATGGTAGAACCCATACAAGGCGAAGCTGGTGTAGTAGTGCCAGATGCAGGCTACCTAACGGCTGTACGCAATTTGTGTACACAATACAACGTATTATTAATAGCCGACGAAGTACAAACTGGGCTATGCCGTACAGGTAAAATGCTGGCGTGCGACCACGAAAATGTTCGCCCTGATGTATTGGTATTAGGCAAAGCATTATCAGGCGGGGTATTGCCTGTAGCTGCTGTATTGTGCGATGATTACATAATGCTAAACATTAAACCAGGCGAGCATGGTAGTACGTATGGCGGTAATCCGCTAGCGTGTAAAGTAGCTATAGCAGCCTTGGAAGTGTTGGTAAACGACGACTTAGCCGCTAACGCCGAAAAACTGGGTGCGCAGTTGCGTGCCGAATTAAATTTAATAAAAGAACAATCAACCACCATAACTCACGTTAGAGGTAAAGGATTATTAAACGCAATAGTAATAAAAGAAACCCACGGTAAAACTGCTTGGAACTTATGCGAAATATTAGCCAAAAATGGTTTATTAGCTAAGCCTACACACGAACACATAATCCGTTTTGCGCCACCATTGGTTATTAACGAATCGCAGTTGTTGGAGTGTGTAGATATTATTCGTAAATCAGTTGCAGAGTTTGAAGCACAATTATAAATCAACATTTTATAATTATTAGTTTAGTACTATGGCTATGCACCGCTTTCAATATCCTGACCGTAACACCCGCCCATTGCGAGATGTGCCTACTATGGCAAACGCAATAGATGTGTGGTTACAAAAAACAGGCTTTAGCGAAAAAATGTTTGAAGCAGCTATTATGCAAGACTGGCGAGAAATAGCAGGAGTTTCAATTGCCAAAAACACCGCAAAATTATCAGTACATAACCGTGTACTTAGTTTAACTATAATGTCGGCACCCTTGCGTAATGAATTGGCTATGAACAAGCACAAATTAATAAACCTAATTAATGAGTACATCAAACACAATTATATAATAGACATTCGTTTTTAATAACTCAACCTAAATTTTAAATACAGTACATGAATTTATTTAGACGCAAATCATTACAAAATATATTAGCACAATCGGAAGCCAATGCAGCCGAACATAATTTAAAACGCAGCCTAAAAGTAAAAGACTTAATAGCCTTTGGTATAGCCGCCATAGTAGGCGCAGGTATATTTGGCACAATAGGCGCGGCCAGTTTTAATGGTGGCCCTGGCGTTATTTTCTTATTTATATTTACGGCTGTAGCTTGTGGGTTTAGTGCGTATGCTTATGCTGAGTTTGCAAGCATGGTACCTGTTGCTGGTAGTGCATACACCTACTCCTATGTGGCCTTTGGCGAAGTAGTAGCATGGCTTATAGGTTGGAGTTTAATAATGGAATATAGTATTGGCAACATAGCGGTAGCCATAAGTTGGAGCGATTATTTTACGGGCTTTTTAGCTGGTTTTAATATACACATGCCTGAATATTTAACTACCGATTACTCATCGGCATCGAGTGCCTTTGATACCGTAACCGAAACCTTGCGTATGGGCGGTAACATGAACGATTTTAAAGCATCAGTTTTAGAAGGTTATACTGCTTGGTTAAATGCACCTACCGTATTTGGGTTTCATATTGTGTTTGATTTACCTGCATTAGCTATTATTATAGCTATTACAGCACTTGTTTACCGAGGTATTGAAGAAAGTAAGCGCGCAAGCAACATAATGGTATTTGTAAAACTCATCATTATTTTACTTGTAATAGCTGTGGGTGCATTTTATGTAAAGCCCGAAAACTGGAGTCCGTTTATGCCAAATGGTGCAAGTGGAGTACTAAAAGGAATATCATCGGTATTTTTTGCATACATTGGTTTTGATGCCATGAGTACCACAGCCGAAGAGTGCGAAAACCCGCAACGAGATTTACCCAAAGGTATGATGTGGAGCATAGCTATATGCACCGTACTGTATGTAGCCATTGTATTGATACTGACTGGTATGGTAAGTTATAAAGAATTAAACGTAGGCGACCCTCTAGCTTTTGTATTTGCTAAGGCAAATGTAGGTTGGCTTTCGGGTATTATATCGTTAAGCGCCGTTATAGCTATGGCAAGTGTACTACTGGTATTTCAGTTAGGGCAACCACGTATATGGCTTAGTATGAGTAGAGATGGTTTGTTGCCCAAAACGTTTTCTAAAATACATCCTAAGTTTAAAACACCATCGTACGCCACTATTATTACAGGTTTTATAGTGGCAGTACCCGCCTTGTTTATGAATTTAACTATGGTTACTGACCTATGTAGCATAGGTACTTTATTTGCATTTACACTAGTGTGTGCAGGTGTACTCCGCTTGCAAAACGACCCTAATAAACCCGAATCTCGTTTTAAAATTCCGTATATGAATGCTAAGTATATATACACTGTACTTATAGTTATTGGGGGAATTGTAATGGTAATGCTTAACGGTGAAGGTGTTAAAAATTTTATTACTAGCAATGGTAAAATAGACAAAGAAAGCTTTGTACCCCTATTAGCTCCTAACAGAGCTACAGAACTAGAGCGTAGCTTTAAGTTAGATGAACGCAAGGTATCGTTAGTGTCGTATGTGCGCAATATGAACCAACGAGAATACGAAGCATTTATTGCCAGCGACGAAATATATGAAAATGAAAAAAGTAACGACAGAATAACTGTATTTTTTAAAAACATACCCTCGTGGTTTTTTATTATTGCCTTACTAATATTGGCGTACAGAGCATTTAAACACAATTACTCTATGATACCACTTTTAGGCTTAACTAGTTGCTTGTATATGATGAGCGAAATGGGCATAAAAAACTGGATAGGCTTTACCGTATGGCTTGCAATAGGCTTAGTTATTTACTTTGGTTATAGTTATAATAACAGTGTATTAAATAC
>JBEBIC010000443.1:0-1403 GCA_040080595.1 Bacteroidia bacterium
ATCAATTATTGATGAGTTTATAATGGTGTTTACACGCAATACCTCTTTGCCCAGTAAGTTGTTTATGGTTACGTTTTCAATAACACCATAAGTACTATTTAGTACCAGTTCGTTTATTACTGGATTAGGAGCTAATGTAAATACAATATCGGTTCGGGGTGTATTAGTATTAGTTACAATGGTATTACTGTAAGTGTATTTACCATCGTAGTCGGTTTGTTTTATACGCACATATAGCGTAGTGCTAGCCTCTTGGTCAAACGAATAACTATAATCCTTTTTCTCGTGCGAATTACCCGCTCCATCAACTCTACCTATTTCCATATAATGTATGGCATCGGTGCTTTTTTCAATAGTAAAATAATTGTTGTTTACTTCGCTTGCGGTACTCCACAATATAAATGCTTTGTCGTTAGCCACACTCCCCGATATTTCAAAAAAAGAAACGGGTAATACCGCACAACCGCCTGCGCACATGCCTGTTTTAGAAAATGAATAGGTAATAATTTCGTCCGACCTATCAGCACTACCTGCCACAGTTATGGTGCTTGGTCCTACTTCTGTTTTTGTTAAGGTTGCGGTAGAGTTTGATAGACCAACCGCAATAAGACAAACTCCATTTGTGCATACACGCATAGTATCTCCAGTATCAAATCCAGAATTGGGGCAACCAGGTCTATTCATAAAACTAGTGGTAACGGTAGCGGAGCAACCACTTGGTATATTAAATAATATACCCATACGTTGGCGTCCATTAGCGCAATTGCCATTGGCAGTTTGTAAGTTACACATTTGATAGCCATTAGCAGCAAATGCACTGTAATTACATGCCGCCGAACACCCTTGTCCAGCAACTCCACCTACAGTTTTTAAACATTTAGTATAAATACTTATTGCGCCTGTTTGTGCGCACATATCAACAGGATTTAATATGTTACCTGCAGGGCACACGCCGCCATTATCAGAAACAATAGCGTTAGTAGCATCTAAAAAATAACATTCCGAAACCCCTCCTAAGTTAAACCCCGAAGGACCTCCGCCTCCAACAATACCACTCATGTCTATTTTCCACACATCTTGGCTTACTCCTCCAATCTTAATTTCTGCTCCACTTGTGGTTGGGTTGGCGCCCGACAACACTCCTCCTACATCAACCGTTACTACTGATTGTAAACCATTTAATACTAGGTTGCAGTTATTGTTAAAGTATAAAGTTCCCTGTACCAATACAGTTACTTTAACCGCAATAGTTACTGTGCCCGTTAGTGTAACTTGGCATCCAGCAGGCACAACTAGTGTATCGCCTGCCACAAGAGTTACGTAACCAAATGGATTAGTAGCAGGCGGTCCGTTTGTCCAAGCTAGTGGTGTAGGGCAACCAATAGCAGTATATGTTGCTGCTT
>JBEBIC010000152.1:0-6741 GCA_040080595.1 Bacteroidia bacterium
GTAATAACATCTCGCAGTTGCGATGCTTTTTCGTAATCTTCATTGGCAATAGCGGTGTTTAACTCTTGTTGTAAGTCTTCAATACTTAGTGCATCGGTTTCGTTGGTTACTACTTCCTCCTCTTCGGTTTCGGCAGTACTACTATCCGCATCGTTATTGCCTTCTAGCAATATACCTGCCGATGCTAATATAAATTCATACGTATAAATGTTAGCCCCAAAACGTACGGCAAGCGCTATGGCATCGCTTGTGCGCGCATCTATTTCTATTTGCTTATTGTCTTTGTTACACACAATTTTAGAAAAGAAAATACCCTCTACCAAGTTGTATATAATTATTTCTTGCATACTTACTTCAAACGCATCGGCAAAGGATTTAAACAAATCGTGGGTAAGCGGACGGCTTGGTGTCATTTTTTCTAATTCAATGGCTATAGCTTGCGCTTCAAACCCACCTATAATTATAGGTAAACGGCGTTGCCCTTGCTCCTCCACCAATACCAAGGCATACGCCCCCGATTGTGTTTGACTGTACGATAAACCTGCTATTTCTAACTTTATTTTTTTCAATGGTAAATGCTTTTTTCTGTTGTATCATCTTAACAAAAAAAGTAGCTACAGTTTAAACATAGATACCCTCTTTATTAGTATGAAAAATATAGGATAGTGAACTATTAAATTAGTTAGCGTTGGCTTTAAATTTAGCAACTGCAGCAGTAAGTTTTGGTAGTACTTCAAACACATCGCCTACTATACCATAATCAGCTGCTTTAAAAAATGGAGCTTCTTTATCAGTATTAATTACTACAATAGTTTTACTTTGATTAACACCTGCCAAATGTTGTATAGCACCACTAATACCTGCTGCTATGTATAGGTTAGGCTTTACTGCAATGCCTGTTTGCCCTACGTGTTCGTGGTGTGGTCTCCAGCCTATGTCTGACACTGGGCGAGAGCATGCTGTAGCAGCACCTAATGCTTTTGCCAAATCCTCTACTATACCCCAGTTTTCAGGGCCTTTTAATCCACGTCCGCCCGATACTACCAACTCTGCCTCTGGCAATGGTATGTGGTCGGTATTGTCTTTTTTAACTTCTTTTAATGTAATAGTAACATCGCTTGGTGCAAGTGTATAGCTTAGGTCGCTCACGGTTGCTACGTTACCCGATTTTTCAACAGGGAACGAGTTAGGCGATATAACGATAATTTTTTTATCGCTTGATAATTCGTAATCAACAAATGCTTTACCACTAAATACAGGCTTGCGCACTACAAACGAAGCACCATTAATAACAGGGTAAGTAGTTACATTCGTAACCATACCTGCGCTATAGCGTGCTGATAAACGTGGCGCAATAGCTTTAGCCACTAAATCGTTAGTAAATATTATTACCGTAGCTTGTTCTTGTTCTATAGCAGCACCTGCAATTTTGCTTTGCGCTTTGCTATCTAATGTAGTAAGCGCAGCATATTTAAGTACTTTGCTAGCGCCTGCATTACCAAGGGTTGCAAGCTCATCGTTAGATGCGTCGCCTATGTTTAACACTACTACTTGTGTGTTAAGTTGCGCAGCTATTTTGCTACCGTAAAATACGGCTTCAATACTTGCTTTTTTTATTTTGCCTGCGGCAGATTCTGTATATATTAAAACTGACATGAGTATCTATTTTTTATAATGTGAATTTATTTTTCTTGTAGCAATTAAATTACCTTAGCTTCAGCGTGTAATGCTTGTACCAACTCGTCCATTTGGTCGGCTGTGTAATACTTGCACCCCGATTTTTCGGCAGGTAATTCAAATTGTTTAGTAACCGAAAGTGCGCTAGCTCCATTAGCAGCAACGGTTTCAATAGTTTTAGAGCGTGCTGCCATTATGCCACGCATGTTAGGTATGCGTTGTTCTGCCATTCCTTTTTGTGCGCTTATTACCAATGGTAATTTGGCTTCAATAATTTCTACACCGTTGGTTATATCACGCTCCATAGTAGCTACACCACCTGCTATATCTAGCTTTGACGCCATAGATACGTACGTTAAATCCAATAATTCGGCAACCATACCACCTACTTCTCCACCATTGTAATTAATGGTTTCTTTTCCAAATAATATTAAATCGTAATTTTTGTCTTTAGCGTAAGATGCAATGTTACTAGCCGTTACAAAGGCATCAGTAGGCTCTACATCTATACGTACAGCATCATCAGCACCTAGTGCAAATGCCTTGCGTATAATGGCTTCGTTATCAGCCGCACCTACATTAAGTACAGTAACGTTTCCGCCTTGTGCTTCTTTAAGTTCAAGCGCACGCACAAGTGCATACCATTCGTCGTATGGATTTAAAATCCAAGTTACATTTTCTTCTACAAACGCTGTGTTGGCGTCTTTAAACAATACTTTGGTAGTAGTGTCGGGTGCTTTGCTTATGCAAACTAAAATTTTCATTTGATGTATAATTTTTTTAATAGTTAGATTTTTCTAAATGCGAATTTAGCAATTAAAACCAAAGTAAATAGGCACAATAAGCACTTATTTATAGTACTTTATTAAAAAAAAAACAACAAGAGCATAACAACAAGGTGTTATAAGATGCTACCGTAGCTATCATTACAAAAAATATAAAACAATACAACACTTACTTATTATGTAGTAATACTTAACAGTAGCAACGAACCATTGCTTATGGTAATATACAGCTATTATAAATAATAATTATTTGCAAAAAAATAACAACAAAATAGATTAGTAAAAAATACGCTCTACCGCCCAGTACAAAGCTATTGCGCTTATACCTAACGATATAGGTATGGTAATAAATTTGCGGTAATACTCCTTGTGTTGAAACCATTTTATGAGCAACCAGTACACCAATAGTATAATGGTAAATTGCCCCAATTCCACGCCTATATTAAATGATAATAAGGAGGTGTAAAAAGCATCGCGTGGTAAGCCTAACTCGTTAAGCGCACTTGCAAAACCTAAACCATGTATTAAGCCAAACAAAAATATAATAACAATGCGTAGCGGATTTAGTTTGTTAAACACAATATTTTCAACCGCTATAAATACTATAGAAAGTGCAATTATAGGCTCTACTATGGCAGGAGGAGCGGTTATAATGTTTTTCATACTTAGTATAAGTGTAATGGTGTGTGCTATTGTAAATGCTGATGCTTGCCAAAAAAGTGTTTTTATATTAGCATTGAGCATACATAAGCCTACTACAAACAGTATGTGGTCGAGCCCTAAGGGTAGTATGTGCTCGTAACCTAGTTTTAGGTAATATTCTATTACGTTGTTGGTAGGTGCACCCTCTAATATATAATTAATGGTATGTCCGTAGTTAATACTAGGTAATAGTAAAAATAATAACAGTAAAAATAAATGAGCGTTAGTTGTCTTTTGCATTTTATAATACAACTTTAAATTTATTTTATAATAGCTAAAGTTTCGTCTAGTTGCGATTTTTCTAGTATGTTTTTGTGTTGTAATGATGCCGTTAATAGCGCTACACCACGTGCTTTGTTGCCCGAATTATAAAATATTAAACCTGCTCTGTTGTTCAATATTGGGTTTAGAGAATTTGTTTGTAGCGCTACTTGAATATATTTTGCAGCATTAGTAAAATCGCCTTTTTTGTAATACACCCATGCCAATACTTCATTTACATCTATATTATTGGTTCGGCGATTATACTCCATTAATGCGTGTTCTAAGGCTTTATCTTTATCATCTTCCATTAGGTAAGCATAGGCTAATTCTCTATCAGAGTAATGTCCTATTTCTTCATCGTCATTGCCTTTTTGCGCTTCGGCATTAAGCATATCCAACGCAAGTTGTACGTGTTCGTTAGCTTTATCTTTATTACCTTTTAGTGTGTACACGCTTGCTAACTCTTCATCATAAGAATATTCGGCTAATGCACCTTTGGCATTATTAAAATACATAATGGCTTTGTCGTAATTCTTTTTTGCTTTTTCTACACGTCCTAAACCTGCATAAGCTGGCGCAAAACCTGGGCGTGCTGCCAAGGCACTGTTATAGGCCATTTCAGCGGTGTCAATCATACCGCTCATTTCATATAAATGTCCTAATTGTACAGTGCACCATTCGGTTTCTTCTTGCCCCAATACGCCTGCTGTTACGGCCATTTTCATAGCTGCTTTAGCGCCTGTGTAATCGCCATATATTTCGCGTAAGTAGGATACTCGGCTGTAGGAGCGTAAGTCGGGGCGCAAGCTCACCATTTTGTCGGTATAGGCTACGGCATCTTTGTAGTTACCTAACTCTACATTAGCATCAACCAATATACCGTATATAGATGCACTGTTTTGGTTACGTTGCAATAATTTATTACCTATTACCTGCGCATCGGCAAAGTGATGCTGAGATAGCAATATCATTGCTTTATATACATTGGATTCAAAATCGTTGCTATCCGCTTTAAGTACCGCATTTACTAACTGTAGAGCGGCTTTATCATAATAGGTTCTATCGCCCGTAATGCGCCCTTCTACCATGTATATACTTGCCAAGTCTGTTTTAGCTTTGTTGGTGGTAAGTGTATTATATAGTGTGGTGGCACGTTGTTTTGTTTGTTGCCATTCGGGGCCTTTGGCTATAGCTGCAGCTCTTTCTTTTAATGGTAAAAATGTAGCGACTTTATTATTTTGCTTTGCAACTAAAAATGCGGTTACGCCTACTAACGTAGCACCACATATTGCGTAAAAAATATTTTTTTTGTTCATAGGGTTATAAATAGTGTGTTTAAAATTAACAATTATATGTACGCAAAATAAGTTGTTTTGGTTTTTGCGCTTTTAAAATAAAAAAAAGTAAACGCAAGCTCTTATTATTTTAGATTTTATTAGTATAATTACCGCAGTATTATTTATATAAAATACACATTAGCTATTGGCAAAAAAAATAACATATACTCACGACGAATTAGTTGTTATGATTAAAAATCGTAATCAACAAGCATTTGCGTACCTGTACGACAATTATTCTAAAGCCATTTTTGGAATAATACATAATATTGTAACCAATACCGAAGAAGCCGAAGATGTGTTGCAGAATACATTTATTAAAATATGGAATAATTTTGATAGCTACGACAGTACAAAGGGAAGATTATATACCTGGATGATAAACATAGCCCGCAATATGGCTATTGATTGTACACGATCGAAATACGAAAAAAATAAAAATAAAATCCAAGACTCTACCGACGACGTATATGTGATAAATAATACCTATGCTGATGCAAATAACACGGATGCAATAGGACTAAAAGAAGTGGTAAGTAGTCTTAAAGATGATTACAAATTAATGATACAGTTAGCATATTATAAAGGCTATACACAAGACGAAATAGCAAAGGAATTAAATATGCCACTTGGCACAGTTAAAACCAAAGTACGTAAAGCATTATTGCAGTTAAGAGAATTATCAAAAGAAAAAATACAAGCATAACAAGTGAGCAGAGATATGAAAGATATAGAACAATATATAAATTCTGGGATACTAGAATTGTATGTGCTTGGTATGACCACTGATGAGGAATCGAAAGAAATAACATTATTAGCACAATCCAACAGTGCAATTAAAACCGAAATAGATGCAATAACAACAGCTTTAGAAATAGACGCAGTTGATAATGCTCCACAATTAAGCTCCACCATTAAGCCATTAATTATGGCAACCATAGATTATACTGAACGATTAACAAATGGGGAAACACCTACGTTTCCACCATTGTTGAGTAAAGACTCCACTCTTAGCGATTACGCCCAATGGCTTAATAGACCTGATATGGTTTTACCTATTGATGCCGATACAATATACGCCAAAATTATAGGTTTTACCTCCGAAGCAACTACAATTATAACGTGGTTAAAAGACGGAGCTCCATTGGAAACACATACCAATGAGTACGAACGTTTTTTGATAATAGAGGGTACATGCGATATTATAATTGGTGAAACATTACATAGTCTTGTTCCTGGTAATTATTTAGCCATACCGCTACACATAGGGCATTTAGTAAAAACAACATCAAGCATTCCGTGTAAAATAATAGTACAACGTGTTGCTGCTTAATATGCAATAAACCACTTCACTTTGTTCATCTTATTACTCATTCAAATACTCCATTAATTTTAATGCAGTAAGATTTTTTTTGCAATTTTATTCAAACCATCGCTTTTTAACAAAGTACATATTGTTATATTTTTTAGATAAAAATACATATCTAAATTTAAAAGGATATCTATACAAAATAGGTGTGCTACTTATGCAATGATGTGTTAAAGAATCATTTTCTAAATTAAATTTCCATAATGCAGAAACATAACCTGTGTTTGTAAATATAATTTTTCGTTTATCTGTTCTTATTTTTTTTCCATTATTAAGGACATAAAACCTCAATGTATCATCTTTTGTAATTTCAAATTCAAAATGTTGTTTCTGCCAATTAGCTTGCTTTCCAGCAAACATAGTATTATCTATACTATACTTTCCATACACATCATTTTGCTCAACTACAGTTTTTGATGTTATAAAATTAACAACTATTCCAAACGTTATAACAGATAATAAAATAAGTGATGTTGTAGTAATTGATTGCAAACTATTTTTGTAAAACGGTGTAATAGACATTTCTGGTGTTTTTTTAGATACGTTTAGTTCAAGTGGACATTTCTGGTGGTGTTTATTTTATATGAGTGCTTAATAAATTCAGTTC
>JBEBIC010000444.1:0-1396 GCA_040080595.1 Bacteroidia bacterium
AAACTATATATATGGCAAGCAGGCCTTGCAAACACAGCCTAACTTTGTGCCTAACTTGTTTCGTGCGCCCTACGGAAAGTTAAGTCCTACACAGTATTTAAAATTTAAACGCTTTACACACATTGCTTGGTGGACGCTTATGGGCTATGATTTTAAAACCAACAAAAATCCCGAAATACTATTGGAACGATTAAAACGAAAAACAAAAGCAGGTACTATTGTTGTGTTGCACGAAAACGAAAAATCGCACCAAAACCTAAAATTAATATTGCCACAGTACTTACAGTGGTTGCGTTTGCAAGGGTTTGAAACAGGCAAATTATCCGAATTAATAACAACCTAATTTCTATTTGTTATAAAATTAGCATCGCTCAAAAAAAAAACTAATTTTGATTATCATTTAATACCAAAACAAACCTCCAATGTACATAGCTAAAGACCTCATAGATTTTGATATACCTGCCCTAAAACCCAATGATACTGGCTTAACAGCCCTAAGTTGGATGGACGAATATAAGGTTAGTCACTTGCCCGTAGTTGATGGCGATAAATATTATGGCATTGTAAGCGATATAGAAATACTTGACCACCATTTGCCCGAAGAAAAACTAATTACTTTTCAAGAAGCATTTATACGCCCTATAATTACCGAGGGCGACCACATTTACCAAGTTATTAAGCAAATATCATTATTGAAATTGAGCTTAATACCAGTGGTTGATGCTAATGAAAAATTTATAGGAATAATAACACTACACGACCTTGCCAAAAAACTAGCCACCATGGCAAGTATTGACGAACCTGGAGGAATTATAGTATTGGAAATAAAACAGCACGATTATTTACTGTCGCAAATAGCACAAATAGTAGAGTCTAACGATGCGCGTATATTGAGTAGTAACGTTACTTCGCAAGACAGTAACAACCTAGAGGTTACGCTTAAAATAAATGTGCAAGAACTATCGGGTATTATACAAACTTTTAATAGATACAACTATACTATTAAGGCAAGTATATTTAATAGCCAGTTTGCTGATGATGTAAAACAGCGTTACGGTTATTTGATGAATTACCTGGATTTATAGCCCTTGCGTAAGGTTTTATTTTTAGCGTGCATGTTATTATTTCCTTACGTGAGTAAGGCTACAAATGATACTACGGCAACTACAAAAATTACGATACACGATTTAATTATTGCAGGTAACAAACGTACGCACAACCGTGTTATAGCGCGCGAATTAGCATTTAATGTACAACAAGAATACACCACCACACTATTGGATTCGTTGCTAAAAGTGAGTAAAAACAACCTGTACAACACAGGATTATTTTCATCGGTTGATATTAATTGCACACAAAATAATAATAGAGGTACTGCAGTAATATTAGTGGTTGA
>JBEBIC010000153.1:0-6727 GCA_040080595.1 Bacteroidia bacterium
GGGGTGTATAAGCGAGTAATAATCGTTGTTTATAGCGAATGATTTTTCGTTTTTCCACGTTCCGTTTTCGTAAGTGGCGCTATATATTTTGGCAGTAACTAGCTTATTGCGCTTAGAGGTTAGGTTTTGTACACGGTTAAAATACACCTCCGTATAATCCTTATTAAACGCTACTGGACCAGTATTATATTCACCTACCAATTTATTACTAAATATGCCGTTTGGCTTGTATATAGTACTGTCTTTACGTTTTTTGGCTTTGGCTACTACTATACTTGTGTAAGGGTTTTTAGTCCATGCAAATGTGTTACCGCCTACTATGTCTTCGTTGCGTTCGGTTACAAATACTACATCATCTTTATATTCTACGGCACAAAAATCGCTAAAAGGCGAGTTCATATCCAATTGGTTTTTTACCACATATTTTTGAGGTAAATTGTACCATACGTTTACATCGTCGCAGGCTTTTAGTAAGCGTTTAGATTTGTTATCGTTAGGGTTTTTAAGTTGATATTTTTCTAACTGCTCTTTAGCTTCGGTATATTTTTTATTTACCAATAATACTTGTGCATATTGCAAATGTGCCGCCGATGTTGGTAATTTTTCCACATCAAAATACTTGCGCAGTGTAGTTTCTGCCTCTTCGTACTGCCTAGTTTTTTGTTGGCAGTCGGCTAATTGTAATAATAGTGGCGGATTTTTTCGGGCTTTTACACTCAGTATTTTTATCGCATCTATATAATTTTGAGTAGCTATTAATTTATCCACTCGCTTGCTTTGCGCATATACCAAGGCATTGAACCCTAACAGGTACAATACAGTAGTTAAAATTATACGCGTAAATATATTCATGCTAGCTTGCGCCAAATAGGGTGTTAATGGTGTTAATTTAAGTGGGTTAATATATAAACAATCATTGAAATAACAGCACAATTAAGTGATAATATTTACCACTTTTTTAACTCTAAAATAGTAGTAAAAGCTCAAATAAAATACTATTTTAGCAACAATTTACATAGTTAAAAATAAAACATATTTGCACGTTTACAAAAAATGAAATCATTAATACATAATTTTCCTAATCAACTACAAGAGGCGCTTACAATTGCTACTAATGCACAACTTACACAACCTACTGTTGCTATAACTAATGTAGTAATAGCTGGCTTAGGTGGTTCGGGTATTGGCGCAACTATATTACAAGAATATTTGTTAGATAAGAGTGCATTACCTATAACTGTTATAAAAGGCTATACATGCCCTGCAAGTATTGGTAACACTACATTATTTATAGCATGCTCTTACAGTGGTAATACCGAAGAAACTGTAATGACCATGCAAACCGCATACGCCAAAGGAGCTAAAGTGGTAATAATAAGTAGTGGAGGTAAATTAATAGAATTTGCAAAAGAACACAACCTAGATAACATACAAGTACCAGGCGGTATGCCTCCACGCTCGTGCTTAGGGTACTCGCTTACACAATTATTACAAATATGTAGCTTTTTTAACATTGCTAACATAAATATGAATGAAGAGCTTACCAACAGCATTAATTTATTAAATACTGAACACGAAAATATATTAACCGTAGCCAAAGCCGCTGCTGGCGTGTTACACAAGCGTTTACCTATTATATACACCATGAGTAATGAGGGTGTGGTAATACGTTTCCGTCAGCAATTAAACGAAAATTCCAAAATGCTTTGCTGGCACCATGTAATACCCGAAATGAACCACAACGAACTAGTAGGTTGGGCTGATAGCCACGAAGATGCTGTGGTGGTCGTATTTAGAAACGATAACGATTATGAGCGTAACAACATTCGTTATAGTATATGTAAACCTGTGTTTGAAAAATATGCACACGCTATATTAGAAATAAATAGCAAAGGTACTACCGACATACAACGTATATTTTACCACATACATCTTGGCGATTGGATAAGTATTGTTCTATCAGAATTAAATGAAGTTGATGCCATGAATATTGACATCATTAATCAGTTGAAAGGGCATTTAGCTAATAATTAAATATACACTTAGTGTGAATAAAAAAGTACGTGTACAACAACTTGGATTGATGGATTACCAACAGGCGTGGGACTATCAAGAACAGTTGTTGCAAGCAACCGTAGCCATAAAAACCAATAACCGTACACACGAAAACGAAGCGCAGGAGGTTACTCCTAACCATTTGTTATTTGTAGAACACCCACACGTATATACCTTAGGTAAATCGGGGCATTTGGAATATTTATTAGCAAGCGAAGATTTTTTAAAAAGTATAAACGCCACGTTTTATAAAATAAATAGGGGAGGAGATATTACCTACCATGGGCCACAGCAAATGGTGGTGTACCCTATACTTGACCTTGATAATTTTTTTACGGATATACACAAGTACTTACGTTTTTTGGAAGATGTAGTAATAGCAGTACTTGCTGATTACAACATAACAGCAGGACGTTACACTGGTTTTACAGGCGTATGGATAGGTGCAAATGAACCTAGTAAAGCCCGTAAAATATGTGCTATGGGCGTGCGCTGTAGCCGTTGGGTAACTATGCACGGCATAGCGCTAAACATAAATACCGACCTCAATTATTTTGATTATATAGTACCTTGTGGTATTAAAGATAAGCAAGTAACTTCTATGCAAAAAGAACTAGGCTATGCAGTGCCTATGCTAGAAGTGCAACAAAAATTTCAGTATTATTTTGCCCAGCAATTTGAGTGCGAATTGGAGAATGGCGTGTAATAAATAAGCTGTGATATGTGTTTTGTAAATCAAACTACTCATTACGTTGCAAGTTTTGTTCAAACAACATGTTAGTTTTTTTTCGTTTTAAAAAAAGAGAAATAAATTTAATTTATTTCTCTTTTTTTAATTCCTCAAGTGGTATTTATTAGCTTAATCTAAGCCCCCATTAATAACGCTTTAGCATCGTTTAATATATCTTGTGCTTTTTCTTTAGTTGAAGCTTCTGCGTAGGTACGCAATACAGGTTCTGTACCGCTTGCACGTATCATAAACCACGTATTATCATCAATAAAATATTTATAGCCGTCCATATCGTCTAGGCGTTGTACTGCGTACTTGCCAAACTGTGTGTATTCGCGCGCTTCGCACTTAGCTACAATTTTATTTTTAAGCGCTTCGTCTAAATGTAGGTCGTTGCGTTCAAATGCAAAAGGTCCTGTAATAGCATATACTTCCTCTATTAATTCAGTTAATGATTTGCCCGATTTAGCCATAAATTCCCATAGGGTTAAGCCCATCCATATACCATCACGCTCAGGAATATGTCCTTTAATAGCAATACCTCCGCTCTCTTCGCCACCTACTAATACGTCTTCTTTAAGCATAATACCACAAATGTATTTAAAGCCAATTTTTACAGTATCTAACGGTAAACCATAATGGTCGCACAGTACTTTTATTTTTACCGAACTACTAAATGCCGTACATACTTTACCTTTTACGCCTTTATATTTTACCATATAATGTATAAGTAAAAGTATAATGTGGTGCGAATCAACAAACTCACCTTTTCCATTGTACAAGCCTATTCTATCGGCATCGCCATCGGTACATAAACCACAGTCTATATCGCCATCGGCAAGGCGTATTAAATCGCTAAATTCTTTTAAGTTTTTGTGTATAGGCTCAGGTGCCTGTCCGTTAAAACTTGGGTTGTAATCGCAGTGTAAAAAGGTAACGTCATCAGGAAACAAACGGCGCATTACATTTTGCCCTGCACCATACATTGCATCATAAGCTAGATTTAACGGGCTGTTGCGTATAGCTTCTAAATCAAAATTAGCTTCGGCATGTTGCACATACATGGTTTCCATGTCTATATACTCTAGCAATGCTCCTGTGGCTAAGTCGCTACGTACATCTACCGTACAGTCGTCGGCTATCATATCTTCTATTTCTTGTACTTGCTCAGGCAATAGTGGTCCACCATAGCTTCCTTTAAGTTTAAAACCATTATAGCTTGGCGGATTGTGCGATGCAGTAATAATAATACCCAACGCTGCCTTGTGGCGCACCGTTGCCAACGATACCATAGGTGTACTTACAAAGCCTTTGCTTGTATATACTTTTATGCCGTATTGGTTCATTACTTTAATAATAGCGTGTACAAATAGTTCGCCTGCAAACCTGCAATCGTGTCCTACTACTACCGAGTTTCCTCCGCTTTGTTTTATCCATTTAGCAGTAGCTTCGGCTACACGTGCCACGTTTTGCTCAGTAAATTCTTGCGCTATAATGGCACGCCAACCGTCAGTTCCAAATTTTATTTTCATTGTTTTATGTTGTGTTTTAATTGTTTAATAATTCGTGTAGTTTTTGTTGTAATACTTCTTTATTAGGCAGTAGTGTTTTATATTGTGCAACTAGGGTAGGCGATAAACTTCGGCTTAACGCATATTCTACCACTTCGTTGTCTTTATCTTTACATAATAATATACCAATGCTAGGGTTTTCATTTTCGTTTTTTACATCTCTATCCAATGCTTCTAAATAAAAATTAAGTTGTCCTAAATGTTCGGGTTTAAATTTATCTGCTTTTAATTCAAAGGCTACTAAACATTGCAACTTGCGATGATAGAATAGCAAATCTATATAAAAATCGGTATTGCCTACTTGTAGTTTATATTCTTGTTGTACAAATAAAAAATCTTTCCCCAATTCTAATATTGCATTTTTCATTTGGCTTATTAAGCCCTGCTGTAAGTCGCTTTCAGTATGGTTTTGAGGTAAATTTAAAAATTCAAATACGTACGAATCTTTAAAATTATTTACAACAGTAGGGTGTATTTCTTTAATTTTTGGCGATAGTTGTACATTACCCATTATGGTACGTTCAAATGCTGATGCGTTTATTTGTCGTTCGAGTTCTTTTACACTATAATTTTCATCAATACTCAGTTGCAAATAAAACAATCGTTCTTCGATAGATTTTGCACGAGACATTAAAATAAGATGATGTGTCCAACTTAATTTAGTTAAAATAGAGCCTCGTATATTGCTTATTTCTAATTGTGTCATCGCCGATGACACAATTAGAACCTCTTGTTTATCATTGTTTTGTAATTGTGTCATCGGCAATGACACAATTGGGCTTAATGAGTAGGTTTCATAAAATTGTTTCATACGATACAAGCCTCTTTTATTAAATCCTTTAAGCTCCGAATGATTGTTTTCAATAAATAAAGCAAGTTCTTCTACAGTTTTTTCGCCCCAGTTTGAATTTGCCAATTGCGATACAATGTACGCCCCAACATTCCAATACAAATTAATCAACTCGGCATTAACTACCCTAAGGGCATTAGCACGCGATTGCTTAATGAGTTGTATAATAGATGAAAATGGATTATTTTGTAGCACTGTTTTTATTTTAAAATTAAATGGGGTTAGTAAACAAAACTAATAATTATGTAATACAGTTATCACTAACTTTTGTAAGTTATCCATTTCATAATTTCTTTGTAGGTAGCTTTTTTGCCATACATCATTATACCTGTGCGATATATGCGCCCTGCAAGCCATACACTACCTATAAAACCGAGTATGAGCAACGCTATAGATAAACCTATTTGCCAATAGGGTACGCCAAAGGGTATACGCGCCATCATTACTATGGGCGAGGTGAGCGGAAACATACTAAACCAAAACGACAAGGTACTATCGGGGTTGAGGAGTACGTGTTGTAGCATAATAATACCCAATATAAGTGGCGATGATAGCGGTAACATAAATTGTTGTGTATCAGCCTCACTATCTACAGCAGCACCCATTGCAGCAAATAAAGCACTATAAATTAAATATCCACCTAAGAAGAAAATAACAAAGCAAATTACTATTACGGGAAAATCAATATCGGCAATGCTATCGCTTATGGTGGCAAAATTTTCCATAGTTACACGTTGTTTTGCACTAAGCTCGTGTGAGTTATTTAATGCCGATTTTATAGTGGCACTATCGTATTTGTTTTGTCCTATAAATGCACCAACTACTGTGGTAAGTGTAAACGTAAGTACTACCCAAAGTAAAAATTGGGTAAGCCCAACCAATGCCACGCCTATAATTTTACCCATCATTAACTCAAATGGTTTTACGCTCGATATAATTACTTCAATAATTCTGTTTGATTTTTCTTCGATAACACCACGCATTACTTGCGATGCGTATAGGAACACAAACATATATATCATAAATGCTGCTACGTAGCCCAGTATGGTTTTTATTTCTGCATTGCCCTCACGCTCTTTGCCCTCTTCGTCTATATCTATGAGTTGTATTTTCACACGGTCATTGAGTTTGTCTAACACTCGCTTATCCACGCTATTGGCTTCGAGTAAGCGTTTTTGCAATTGCTTTGATATTTCTTTTTCCAAATACGTTTGGGTAAACATACCAGGTTCTTTTTTGTAATACAGCATTATTCCTTCAGGCAAATTAAGCACTGTGCGTGGCAAATAAAGTATGGCAGTATAAGGTTGTTGGTACAAATTACTTTTGGCAACAGTAATATCTTCCAACGAATAATCAAATTTTATTTTACTGTTATCAGCTAATGTATTTGCAAATACTGATGTTTCGTCCACCACTTTTATAAGTACGGTTTCGTCTTTCATTTGTGCTAAATACACAGGCACTATCATAAGTGCAGCCATAAGTACAGGCCCTAATAGCGAGAGTAACCAAAACGAT
>JBEBIC010000445.1:0-1393 GCA_040080595.1 Bacteroidia bacterium
ACCAACAACCAATGCTAACAACAACCGTAACACTAACAGCAACACCTGCAAAAGTTTGGGAGTATTTTACCAGCCCAGCACATGTTAAAAACTGGAACAATGCCTCGCCCGATTGGCATACACCCAACGCTACTAACGACCTACACGTAGGTGGTAAATTTAACTACACCATGGCAGCTAAAGATGGTAGTATGAGTTTTGATTTTTGGGGGATATACACCCAAATAGAAACTGAAAAAACACTCCACTACACCTTGGGCGATGATAGAAAAGTGAAAATAGACTTTAGTACCAATGGCACTGAAGTTACTGTAACACAACAGTTTGAACCCGAAACAGAAAACCCCACAGACCTACAACAACAAGGCTGGCAAGCTATTTTAAACAATTTCGCAAACTACGTAACTAACAATTAATAGATAAACAACAAATGAAAATACTAAAATACATAGGCATAGCATTAGTAAGCATAGTAGCGCTATTACTTATAATAGCATTATTTATACCTAAGCAATATACAGTAAGTGTAACCGAAACCATTAACAAACCACAGCAAGAAGTATTTGACTACGTAAAACTGGTTAAAAACCAAGAGTACTATAGTGTGTGGGTAATGAGCGACCTATCATCATTAAGCTATGCAGGTGTTGATGGTACGGTAGGTTGCATACAATCGTGGAATAGCAAAAACGATAACGTAGGCGAAGGTGCGCAAGAAATTACGCAAATTTCGCCCAACCGTATAGATGTAGATTTACGTTTTAAACGTCCGTTTGAAAGTAATGCCAAAGCAGCTACATTACTCAAAGCCATTAGTCCTACGGTTACTGAAGTTACTAGCGAATTTTATGGCAATGATACTTACCCATTAAATTTAATGTCGTTTGTAGGCAAAAAAATTATAAAAGATGCGGAGGTTCAAAATTTAAAAAACTTAAAAAAAGTATTGGAGAGTAAGTAATATCAATTACGAATTACGAATTAAAAATTACGATTAACACACTCACATTACGGTGGCTGAGTTTTTATGGAAGACCATATACTACTAGGGCTTCGACTCCGCTCAGCCACCGTGAATATACAGCCGTATAACTATTGGTTAATTGTATTCAGTACTTTAATTTTACCACAACAACACCCACATGACCCCAACCTTTATACATTACGTTTGCGAGTTATTGCAAGCCCATTACGGTAGCAATTTAAAAAACGTAACCTTAGTTACACCCAATAGGAGGGCAGCGTTGTTTTTTAATAAAACCATAAAAGAAGTATATACCACCACCACGTGGTTGCCTAATTACAGTACCATTGAGGAGTTTATTTACTCCACAGCGCAACTCAAAAGTATAGATAATTTGCAGGCTTTAATGGAATTGTATGCTTGCCACTT
>JBEBIC010000446.1:0-1390 GCA_040080595.1 Bacteroidia bacterium
CATTTATTAAAAAAAATATAAAGTGCTATTAACTATTAAAACTTAACGCTTATTCCACCTTGTACTAAAGGGCCTCCAATACCTACTTCGGCATTTACACCAATGTTTTCGGTAAAGAAATATCTAAAACCACCACCAATACGTATAGCTACAGGTATAGCTTTGTAAGCATCTATTGCGTCTCTTAAATCATTAAGACTAGGGTTTGAAGTTCGGTAACTTAAACCTTTGTACCCCACACCAAAAGCCATATAAGGGTCAAACTTATCCGACTCGCCAAAATGAATACCCATGTTTATTAAAGCGCGTTGCTTTACTATTAAATCGTTATATGTTATAACTGTACTACTGCCATTATTAGCATAGTCCTCATAGCTAAACGCTACTTGTGCATACGTATATTCCAAACCTACACTTACTTTATCAGTTACCATATATTCTGCCTTACCACAAATATGGTTTAGGTTTTTAACACTAACTCCTGTTACCGCAGCTCCCCCACTACTGGAATTTACGTTTGATACAAGGCTACCCAACCAAAACGGAAAACCATAATCTACATTAATTAAAATAGTACCTTCTTTTACTACTCTTCCTCCTCCAGTCATTCCTTTTACAGCAGCTTTTTCTTTTTCGGTGTCGCGTGCTTGCCCAAAACTTGTAGTAGAAACAAGTAATAATGCAGCAATTGTTAAATTCTTAATCATGTGTATGTGGTATCAATTGGTTTATAATTTGATAAAAATAGCATTTAATACACGCAAATAATAATTACATAAAAATTAATTGTAAACTACTGTAACATTAGCAACAACATTTACGTACAATACATTATTACCGTAGTTTAATTTTCATATAAAAATTTACAATGCGTCAGCTAAAAATTACCAAATCCATTACCAATCGTGAGAGTCAGTCGTTAGACAAGTACTTACAAGAAATTGGTCGTGAAGACCTAATAACAGCCGAAGAAGAGGTTTTATTAGCCAAAAGAATACGCGAAGGCGACCAAAAAGCATTAGATAAACTTACACGTGCTAACTTACGTTTTGTGGTTTCGGTATCAAAGCAATATCAAAATCAAGGTTTGAGTTTACCCGATTTAATAAACGAAGGTAACTTAGGGTTAATAAAAGCAGCAAGTCGTTTTGACGAAACTCGTGGTTTTAAATTTATATCGTACGCTGTATGGTGGATACGCCAAAGTATATTGCAAGCCTTGGCAGAACAAGCACGTATAGTGCGTTTGCCATTAAATCAAGTGGGCTCGTTAAACAAAATTAACAAAGCATTTTCTCGTTTAGAACAAGAATTTGAGCGTCCGCCTACACCATCGGAACTTTCGGTAATGTTGGATTTGCCCGAAGATAAAATTACTGACACATTGCGT
>JBEBIC010000447.1:0-1387 GCA_040080595.1 Bacteroidia bacterium
CAAGCTATAAATGAACTCATACGTTGTAAGGGCGGTATTAGTTACGCTGACGCAAACGGTGTAAAATCGTTAGCCTTGCCTGTAGGCGGGCTAATGAGTACTGATGACGGTTATACCATTGGCACATTATACGAAGCCTTAGATGCGCTTGCAAAACAAGCAGGAAGCACATTGCGTGCGCCTTATATGACGTTATCGTTTATGGCGCTATTGGTTATACCTGCACTAAAACTAAGCGACAAAGGTTTGTTTGACGGTAACGCATTTAAGTTTACTAATTTAATTACGGATTAAGCTACGTTAAGTAAATAGCTTGTTATAAACTTGGTACTGCTGTGTTAAGTTATTACTTCGTTTACTCTTTGTAATAACGTCACTTGGAATTTTCTTGTAGTAGAAGTCTGCGACTTTAGTAATAGAGAGGTTACAAACTTCTATTATATACTCCTCAATGGCTAACGCAAGTGTCTCGTTGTGTCTTTGTTATTTGTATTAAATTGGGGTTGTATAATTAGTTTCTTTTATTGTAAAAACCACCTAAAATTAAATGAGTAAAGTAGCTTTTATAACCACACAAGCGGGACGCTTTCGGTAGCGCAAAGCAGGATTATCTAAGACTGGCGATAGCGGGGAATAAATTAAACTAAACTTAGCAAACCACTAAAACTTTCAAATTTAAAAAATTGAGGGTCTAGCACTAACATAAGTTTGAAATAATGAATCTTTAAATCTATAGTATCTCTCTCGTATTTTTATTAATTCAGCCCCATAATCATCTATAACTAATTGACCTACATAGTGACTAGCATTCTCAACTCCTTGATCTTCTGAAATTCTATAAGCATCTGATGTTAAAATTTCACCATCACCCTTTACTGAGTTTGCAAACGCTTTTATAACAACCTCTCTTTGTTTTGATGAGGCTACAGCTTTTTTATACCTACCCTCAAGAACTGGATCTGCTTCTTTTTCAGCAATACCTTTAACAATATTTACAATGTAATTTTCATTAATACTGTATATTGGTTCTATAAATGCGGTTTTAAAAGTTTGCTTACCTATAAGATGCACCATATAGGGATGTCCTTTTGAATAATTTATTATTTTTTTAACCGCTGTATCATCAAAAACAATATGTTTGTTTATAGATGACTCTGCCATTTTAATAATTGAAGTTAATTCATCATCATTCATTGAGGGTAAATTAATAACACTACCAGCAAATAATCTGTCAGAACTTTGATGCTCTTTCATTAAATTTTGAATATCTTGTGCGACTCCTACAACACAAAATTTTAAACCTGGTGTATTTGTAGCTAGCGATTTTAGATATGAAGCAAAACCGCTTGTGTTTTTTATTTGATCAAATTCATCAACAACTATCAGT
>JBEBIC010000154.1:0-6671 GCA_040080595.1 Bacteroidia bacterium
CATACTACACCCCGCCTACCACTCAATCAAGCCTCGGTTACTGAGCGTAGCTGAAGTGTACAACATACATAAATACAATCAAACCAACATACTACACCCTGTTACCACCCAATCAAGCCTTACAACATACGTAATACAATCAAATCAACATACATAATACAATTTAAACATACATTTGCTCATATCAATTAAAAGAGTACTTTTGCACTCACATTCATAGTAGTAACTTTTGTTTCAAGTGCACCATCTCACACTGCACAATAGCTTACACCAATCATTGATACAAGTATCACTACTAAGGTTGTAAAGCGGACGAGTTATAAAATAATACTTATTTTATTTTTTTAATAGTATCACGTGTTTAAGCTACTTCATAGTATTAAGTAGTTAAGCAATAGTTATATTTCGTACGAGGCAGCATGAGCCGTGCGCTGCCCACAAGTTTATAACACAAATAGCGTAGTTGTATTTGGTTTTAAATTAAAATAATAACAACTACGTAACAAATACAACACAACAATATGACATTTAGTGAATTAGGTTTAATAGAACCAATCATCAAAGCAGTAACCGAACTAGGCTACGAAAACCCAACACCTATCCAAGCCGAAGCAATACCTTACGTGCTTAACAACAACACCGATTTAGTAGGACTTGCACAAACAGGTACAGGTAAAACAGCAGCATTTGGTTTGCCAATACTAAACAGTATAGATTTAGACAATCGCTCAACACAGGCCTTAATTATTGCGCCAACACGTGAGCTTGGAGTACAAATAGCCAACGACTTAAACAAGTTTGGTAAATACATGCGTGGGCTTAACATCGTTACCGTATATGGTGGTGCATCTATCATGACACAAATAAAAGACATCAGCCGTGGAGCACAAATTATAGTGGCAACTCCAGGTCGTATGATGGACTTATTAGAGCGTGGAAAAGTTAAAGTAAACGAAATTAAGTTTTTAGTTTTAGATGAAGCTGATGAAATGCTTAACATGGGTTTTAAAGAAGATATAGATACCATTCTTAAAACTACACCAAAAGAAAAACAAACACTGCTATTTAGTGCTACAATGCCTAGCGAAGTACGCCGTATAGCTAATCAATACATGCACGAACCGCACGAAATTGCAGTAGCAAAACAAAGCCAAAGTGCCGAAAATATTATACACCAATACTACGAAGTACACGAGCGAGACCGTTATTTAGCGCTTAAACGTATTATAGATTATAACCCTAGCATATTTGGGATCATATTCTGCCGTACACGTCACGAAACACAAGATATTGCCGAAAAATTAATAAAAGACGGTTACAATGCTGATGCTTTGCACGGCGACCTAAGTCAAGCACAGCGCGATAGCGTTATGAAACGTTACCGTTCACGCACACTGCAACTATTAGTAGCCACTGACGTTGCTGCTCGTGGTATAGATGTAAACGAAGTTACACACGTACTTAACTATAACTTACCTGATGACGTTGAGGTATATACGCACCGTAGTGGTCGTACCGCACGTGCTGGTAAACATGGTGTTTCGTTAATATTAGTTAATACACGTGAGTTTAGCCGTATTCGCCAAATCGAAAAAATGATTGGTAAACAATTCATCAAAGGCACAATACCACATGGTTTTGAAGTATGCGAAAAACAATTAATACACCTAGTTAATAAAGTACACGACATAGCAGTTTCTGAAGACGAAATAGCACCTTACTTACCTGTAGCTAACGAATTATTTGCAGAAATGAGCAAAGAAGACGTTATTAAACATTTTCTTAGTGTTGAATTTAACCGCTTCCTTGAATATTATCGCAATGCCGTAGATTTAAACCAAGGTGCAAAACGCACCGCAGGCGATCGTGAGCATGGTAAAACCCTTAACCTAAGCAACAGCGGTACACAACGTATGTTTATAAACGTAGGTACTACTGATGGTTTTGATGATAACCAACTTGCTGATTATATTGGCGATGTTGCCAAAATAGCACCAAGTCAAATACGTCAATTATCAGTACGTGATAAATTCTCGTTCTTTAATGTAGATGCAGCACACGCCGACCCAATATTAACCAACTTCAAAAAAGAAAAACTAAACAATCGTCCTATACGTGTTGATGTTACCGAAGACCGTGGTCATGGCGGCGGCGGAG
This sequence comes from Bacteroidia bacterium, assembly GCA_040080595.1. Classification (GTDB taxonomy): domain Bacteria; phylum Bacteroidota; class Bacteroidia; order UBA4408; family UBA4408; genus JACMRI01. The sequence continues at coordinate 2,158 of JBEBIC010000154.1, forward strand.
GTGGCGGAGAACGTCGTAGTGGCGGAGAACGTCAAGGTGGTGGAGAACGCCGCAGTGGTGGGGGAGGAGGCTCTTCTTACCGTGGCGGAAGTAGTAACGGAGGAGGTAGCAGTCGTTCAAGCTCAAGCCGTAGAGATGGCGGAGGAAGTGGATATGGAGGAGGTTCTTCATCAAGCAGTTCTTCAGCATCAACAGGCGAAAAACGCAGAAAAAAATACTAATAGTAAAGCTATGAATTTGAAAGTTATTAACAATTGATAAAAAAATGGTAATAAACTTTCAAATTCATACCAATATTACATTTAGAATATTACTTTTGTAAGATTATAAGATAAAAACACAACTCAATAAACTTAAAACCAAGAAATGCCTACAATTTCGCAACTAGTAAGAACGGGTAGAACCGATAAAACTTACAGAAAAAAGGCCGCTGCATTAAATGCATGCCCGCAACGCAGAGGTGTATGTGTACGTGTGTATACTACAACTCCAAAAAAACCAAATTCTGCAATGCGTAAAGTAGCTCGTGTACGTTTAACCAACAGCATCGTAGTTTCTGCTTACATTCCAGGAGAAGGTCACAATTTACAAGAACACTCTATCGTATTAGTACGTGGAGGTCGTGTTAAAGACTTACCAGGTGTAAAATATCACGTAGTACGTGGTGCTTTAGATACATCAGGTGTTGATGGTCGTAACCAACGTCGTTCTAAGTACGGAACTAAGAAACCAAAAGCAGGAGCTGCAGCAGCACCAGCTAAGAAAAAGAAATAATCGTAACACGATATAAATAATATAAGTATAAAATTATGAGAAAAGCAAAAGCTAAAAAGCGCCTTGTATTGCCTGATCCTAAGTTTCATGATGTAATGGTTGCAAAATTTGTAAACAACTTAATGTACAGCGGAGAAAAATCTACAGCATACAAAGTTTTTTATGACGCAATTGAAATAGCAGCTAAAAAAACTGAATTAAACGGTTTAGATGTGTTCAAAAAAGCAATCGAAAACGTTTCACCTTCAGTTGAGGTTAAAAGTCGTCGTGTTGGTGGTGCAAACTTCCAAATCCCTATCGAAGTTCGCCCAGATCGCAAATTAGCGTTAGGTATGAAATGGTTAATTACTTTTTCACGCAAACGTAACGATAAATCAATGTCAGCTAAATTAGCTAACGAAATTGTAGCAGCTTCTAAAGAAGAAGGTGCAGCTTACAAAAAGAAAGAAGATACGCACCGTATGGCTGATGCTAACAAAGCGTTCTCTCACTTCCGTTTCTAATTAATAAAAATAACTAAAAATGTCAGATTTATTATATACAAGAAACATAGGTATTGCAGCGCATATTGATGCGGGTAAAACTACTACTACTGAGCGTATTTTATACTACACAGGAGTAAACCACAAAATAGGAGAGGTACACGATGGTGCTGCTACTATGGACTGGATGGTTCAAGAACAAGAGCGAGGAATAACAATCACTTCTGCAGCTACTACTTGTTTTTGGGATTACCGTAACAACAAATATAAAATTAATATTATTGATACACCAGGTCACGTAGATTTTACTGTTGAGGTAAATCGTTCATTACGTGTATTAGACGGTTTAGTGTTCTTGTTTTCTGCTGTTGATGGTGTTGAGCCTCAATCAGAAACTAACTGGCGCTTAGCAGATAATTATGGAGTGTCTCGTATCGGATTCGTAAACAAAATGGATCGTTCTGGAGCAGACTTTTTGGCTGTGGTAAAAGACGTTCGCGAAGTGTTAGGCGGTAACGCTATTCCTTTACAAATACCAATTGGTGCCGAAGAAACATTTAAAGGAGTAATTGATTTAATCAATTTCCGTGGAATGGTTTGGAACGAAGCTGATAAAGGTATGACTTATGAGGTAGTTCCTATTCCAGCAGATATGCTAGATGAAGCTACTGAATGGAGAGAAAAAATGTTAGAGGCCGTTTCTGAATTTGATGACAAAATCATGGAGAAATTCTTTGATGATCCTAACTCAATTACAGAAGCAGAAGTTTTAGCTGCATTGCGTAAAGCATGTATCGCTAACAAAATAGTTCCTATGGTATGTGGTTCTTCGTTTAAAAACAAAGGAGTACAAACAATGTTGGATTTAGTTATGGAATTAATGCCTAGCCCACTTGATAAGTCAAGTATAGTAGGTACTCATCCAGAAACTGGCGAAGAAGTTGTTCGTAAACCAGACGCTAAAGAACCATTTACAGCATTAGCATTTAAAATAGCTACTGATCCTTTCGTAGGTCGTTTGTGTTTCTTCCGTGTGTATTCAGGTCGCTTAGATGCTGGTTCATACATATTTAACTCACGTACAGGTAACAAAGAGCGTATCTCTCGTATATTCCAAATGCACGCTAACAAACAAAACTCAATCGAATTTATCGAAGCAGGTGATATTGGAGCAGCAGTAGGATTTAAAGATATCAAAACAGGAGACACATTGTGTATGGAAAACAATCAAATTGTTTTAGAAGCAATGAACTTCCCTGAACCAGTTATTGGAGTAGCTATTGAGCCTAAAACTCAAGCCGACTTAGATAAATTGGGTATGGCACTTAACAAACTTGCCGAAGAAGATCCTACATTCCGTGTTAAAACGGACGAAGATTCAGGACAAACAATCATTAGTGGTATGGGTGAGCTTCACTTAGAAATCATTGTAGATCGTTTACGTCGTGAGTTTAAGGTAGAAATCAATCAAGGTGCGCCACAAGTATCTTACAAAGAAACTATCAACGGTACATTACAACACCGTGAAGTGTATAAAAAACAATCAGGGGGGCGCGGTAAATTTGCCGATATACAATTTATTGTATCTCCAGTTGATAAAGATTGGGACATTGAAAAAAGTTCATTACAATTTGTCAACGAAATCAAAGGTGGTAATATTCCTCGCGAATTTATTCCTTCAGTAGAAAAAGGTTTCAAAGCAGCCATGGTAAATGGTGTATTAGCTGGTTACCCAATGGATTCAATGAAAATTGTCCTTATTGATGGTTCTTATCACCAAGTCGATTCAGATTCACTATCATTTGAAATAGCTGCTAAAACAGCATTCCGCGAAGCTTTGCCGAAAGCCAATCCGGTGTTGTTGGAGCCAATAATGAAAATTGAAGTAGTAACCCCAGATCAAAATATGGGTGATGTTGTAGGCGATTTAAACAAACGCCGTGGCCAATTAGAAGGTATGGACTCTAAAGGTAATAACCAAGTGGTTAAAGCTAAAGTTCCATTATCTGAAATGTTTGGTTATGTTACAACATTACGTACAATTACCTCTGGTAGAGCTACATCTTCAATGGAGTTCTCGCACTACGCAGAAGCCCCACGCAACGTTGCAGATGATGTAATCGCAAAATCAAAAGGAAAAACTGAGAAAGTTTAATTAAATCATCCAATGAAATGAGTCAAAAAATCAGAATTAAATTAAAATCGTACGACTATAACTTAGTCGACAAATCGGCAGAGAAAATTGTTAAAACTGTAAAAGCTACTGGAGCAGTTGTTAGTGGACCAATTCCACTTCCTACAAACAAGAAAATTTTCACTGTACTACGTTCACCACACGTAAACAAAAAAGCACGTGAACAGTTTCAATTATGTTCATACAAACGCTTACTCGACATTTATAGCTCTTCTACCAAAACAGTAGATGCTTTAATGAAATTAGAGTTACCAAGCGGTGTAGAAGTAGAAATTAAAGTTTAGTAGTTTAACAATCAAAATCTCATAGAGAAATTATGGCAGGTTTAATAGGTAAAAAAATAGGCATGACTAGTGCTTACGATGCAAAAGGAAAATTAATTCCTTGTACTGTATTGGAAGTAGGTCCTTGCTTTGTTACACAAATAAAAACTATCGAAAAAGATGGTTATGAAGCCTTACAATTAGGCTATCAAGAAAAAAAAGATAAGCATACAACTAATGCCTTGCAAGGTCACTTTAAAAAAGCAGGTATCAAAAATATGCGTAAAGTTCAAGAGTTCAAAAAATTTGATCTTGAAAAAATAACTTTAGGACAAGAAATTAACGTTTCTTTCTTTGAAGAAGGAGATTACGTTGATGTTACAGGTACATCAAAAGGTAAAGGTTTCCAAGGTGTTGTTAAACGTCACGGCTTTGCTGGGGTAGGAGGTTCTACTCACGGTCAGCACGATCGTCAGCGCGCACCAGGTTCATTAGGTGCTTCGTCTTGGCCTTCACGTGTATTCAAAGGAATGCGCATGGCTGGTCAAACAGGTAATACAACAGTAAAAGCAACCAACTTAGAAGTGGTTAAAATTATTGCTGATAAAAACCTTTTGATTATCAAAGGAAGCATACCAGGATTTAATGGTTCTTTTATTAAAGTTGAAAAATAATAGAGAGATGGAATTAAAAGTACATAACATAAAAGGAAAAGAAACTGCAAAGTCAGTTACACTACCAGAATCAGTTTTTGGTGTTACTCCAGTTGATCACGCAATTTATTTAGATGTAAAATTATAC
>JBEBIC010000155.1:0-6611 GCA_040080595.1 Bacteroidia bacterium
GCAATTAATACTACGCAACTAAAAAACGAATACCTACATTTGTTTAATTAATTATAATTAACACGTGTTACACATGCACACCAACTCTATTTTATTTATTGATTCGTGCCACCCACATTTAGCGCAAGCCCTTACAGCTATTGGTGTGCAATGTGATCATGATTATACATCAACCAAAGAAGAAATTATAGCTAAACTACACTACTACACAGGCATAGTTATACGTAGTAGATTTAAGTTAGATGCAGCGTTTTTGAACCATTGTACACCCATAAAATGTATAGCACGTGTAGGTGCAGGTATGGAAAATATAGATGTAGATTATGCCCAAACCTTAGGCATACAGTGCTTACACGCCCCCGAAGGAAATCGTACGGCCGTAGCCGAACAGTGTGTAGGTATGTTATTGACTTTATTTAACAATATAACTATAGCTAATGCACAAGTGCGCAATGGCGTATGGATACGCGAGGGAAATAGAGGTGTAGAGCTAGAAGGAAAAACGGTAGGTATAATAGGTATGGGAAATATGGGTACAGCATTTGCCCAACGTTTGCAAGGCTTTGGTTGCCAAATACTGGTACACGACAAATACAAAACAAACATAGGTACTGGGTATAGTAAAGAGGTTTCGTTGCAAGAATTACAAGCCAAAGCCGATGTTATAAGTATTCATTTACCGTATAATGCCGATACCCATTATTACATAAACGAAACATTTATTAATGCTTGTGCAAAGCCTATTTATATAATAAATACAGCACGTGGAAAATGCCTTAATACTACTGATGTAGTAAGTGCAATGCAACATAATAAGGTGTTAGGTGTGTGCTTAGATGTATTAGAGTACGAAACTACTTCCTTTGAAACTATTGATAACAAAGTCTTACCCGCAGCTTGGCAATATTTAATACAAAGCCCCAATGCCATACTTACACCACACATAGCTGGCTGGACACATGAGAGTAATTATAAAATGGCTGAGGTATTAGTACAAAAAATAAAAGGGGTATTGAGTTTGTAAAATAATATTTTAAAACTTTACCATAAGCTTCATTAACAACACACTGTGCAAAAGCAATTATACCTACCCCAAAGTATTACATGCTAAATAGTATTTTAGTTGCTTATGAATACTACCAAACACCTCCTATATATACTTACATTATTGTTTGTACCCCTTTGTTACCAAGCTAATGCGCAACGAGTACCTGCGGGTACGTTTCGTTCGCCTGTTGATGTACCTATACGCCTAGTGGCTAACTTTGGCGAGTTACGCAATAATCATTTTCACAATGGTTTAGATATTCGTACGCCCGCAGGTGTGGGTATGAAATTATATGCCATTGCCGATGGGTATATTTCGCGTATAAAAGTATCGCCAGGTAGTTATGGCAATGCCCTGTATGTAACGCACGCCAACGGTTTGGTAAGTTTGTATGCACACTGCCTAAAGTTTAACGATACCATAGCTAAGTATTTACACGAGGAACAATATCGCTTGCAACAATTTGATGTAGAGTTATATCCACTCAAAGATGAACTAAAAGTACGCAAAGGAGATGTAATAGCGTTAAGTGGAAATACTGGTGCATCGCAAGGGCCACATTTACATTTTGAAATACGTGAAGAACATACCGACAAAACATTAAACCCACTCCTATATGGTTTTGATGTGCCTGATAACACTACGCCTACCATACGTGCGTTGTATATGCGTGCGCTTAACTCAGTATCCAAAATTAATAATGGTACTGATGCTGTAAAAAAATTAAACGTAGTAGGCAAGAGTGGCGATTTTAGATTAGCATCGCCCGAAAGTATTGAATTAACAGGCGATATAGGTTTTGGATTAGATTGTTTTGATACGCAAACAGGCAGCACCAACCCCAACAATGTGTATAGCATAGAACTACTTATAGACAATAAACGCCACTGTTATAGCGTGTTGGATACCGTTCCGTTTGAAGAAAATAGATACATAAATTCCTACTGCGATTATGCCTACAAAAAGAAAGTAGGTGCGTGGATACAAAATATGTATTTGGAAAAAGGCAATAAATTAAGTGTGTATAAAAAGCATGTAAACCGTGGTGTAGTTAGCTTTACGCAAGACGGTACACACAAGGCAACTGTAATAACCAAAGATGTAAATGGTAATACAGCAACGTTAGAATTTTATTTTAATTACAAAGCTATACCACTTACGCTACAACAACAATTTGCCCCCACACTTAGCCATTTAAAAAATTGCTTAACAGAAAATACATTAGCCAAAGAGGGTGCAAGTGTTACTATACCTGCAGGCAACGTATATTCCGATTTTGATTTTACCATAACAAAAGACACCGCTAAAACACCTGTGTATAAAATACTAAACCCAAGCATAGCATCGCACAGTTACTACAGCATAACTATGCCTACTACTCACATACCCAAACCATTAATTAGCAAGGCGTTGGTGGTATGTATGGATTATAACGGCAACATAAAATCGGAAGGTGGAAAAATAAATGCTAACAATACCATAACGGCCCAAAGTCGCAGTTTTGGTAGGTTTGCAGTACGTACCGATGAAAAACCACCAGTAGTAACCAAAGTAGGAGGCAATGGCACTACAACCAAAAAAGTGGGTAAAGGCAAAAAAGCAAAAACTGTAGTTACGCATCACGCCATTACTACATTGCGCTATCGTATGGGCGATAATTTATCGGGTATAAAATCATACAACGGCTATATAGATGGTAAATGGGAATTGTTTGAATATGAAACAAAATCGGCACAATTAAGCCATGTTATTAATCGTAAAAAACACGGTGCGGGCTTACATAACGTAAGAATAGTAGTAGTAGATTATGCAGGCAACGAAACCGAATTATTAGATACCTTTAGTTTATAATTTTTATTGATAGAAAAATAACACAGTGAACCTAACACGCAAATATTTAATAGTTTTATTAGCAGTACAACTACTGCTAATAAAACTATGCGTGGCACAAATAGTAGTACAAAATACCACCAAAGACATAGAGAAATTTGTAAAAGAAAATTTACTCGGCAATGGTATTGTAGCCTATAATTTTAAATACAGTGGCAACCTAGAAGCGATGGCTTCGTTTACATCAAGCAACGATTTGTTAAAAATACCCGAAGGGCTACTACTGAGTACTGGCAAGGCTTCGGACGTGGCACATGCTAACGACGTAAACAACCAATGGTCGGGCAATGCCACACGTGGCGACAAAGACCTTAACCGCATAGGCAAAGGCATTACGATTGATGCTGCGGTGTTGGAATTTGATTTTATAGCTACTCGCAATAAGTTGGAGTTTGAGTATTTTTTTGCATCAGAAGAATACATGGAATATGCCGAAAGTAAATACAACGACGTATTTGCATTTGTAATAAGTGGACCTGGTGCACGCAAAAAAAACATAGCCTTACTGCCCGACAAAAAAACAATAGTAAGCGTAAACAACATTAATCAATACAAAAACGGAGAGTTATACATTAACAATAATATTTTTACCAAAAATGGCGAACGCCTAAAAATGAGTAAAAAGAAAATGAAAAAATTAAACTCGGAACTCATTAATTTTTTTCAGTACGATGGACTTACCGTGCCTATGAAAGCTGAAATAAATTTAATACCAGGAAAAAAATACCATATAAAAATTGCCATTGCCGATGTAGGCGATTTTAAATATGACTCGGGTGTGTTTATAAAAAAGAATTCGTTTAGCGCAGTACCCGATAGTACTGCACGTACCAATACCCTGTATGTGTTTAACCCCGCAGATACAGTAACTCCGCCACCTGCGCCCAAAGTAACTGAACCTACATCTACTACACCCAAAACCACAAAACCAGCAAGTGGCAAAACCATAAAAATGGTAAATGGTAAACCCACTGTAGTAGTAAATGCCAACGCTAAACCTAAAGTGGCTACACCTGCGGGCAAAAAAGAATATTTAATACTGAGCAATATTTATTTTGGAAACGACTCGTACATAATACCCGACAGTGCATTTAAAATGTTGGATAAATTAGCATCAAGTGTAAATAAAAACAAAAGCTATTACCTAGAAATAATGGGCTTTACTGATAGTACAGGTAGCGTGGCGTACAATAGAGTACTATCTATAAACCGTGCTAAGGCAGTGTTTGACTACTTAGCTGCTAAGTTTGTGGACGAAGGACGTATTAACTTTGAGGGCTTTGGGAGTAACAATTCAGTAGCCGACAACAAAGACGAACGCAGCCGACTACTTAACCGTAGAGTAGAAATAAAACTAAAAGAAGAGGTAGTAATAGAAAAGTAAAAACGGAGTACTACACTAACTCTCTTGCAGCTTGTATTGCATCGTGCATTATAATATCATCGGTTACAAAGGCTACTTTGGTGCGCAGTTGTGTATGTAACTCTTGCACATGTACTGATGATTTTAAAGGCATACGAAACTCCAAACCTTGCGCTGCTGTAAGGTATTCAATAGCTGCAATTGTTTTTATGTTTTCTATTACTTTTAAACATTTGGTTGCGGCATTAGCCCCCATACTTACGTGGTCTTCTTGTCCGTTGCTACTTACAATGCTATCTATACTTGCGGGTGTACAGTATTGTTTGTTTTGGCTTACTATGCTTGCTGCGGTATATTGTGGTATCATAAAACCACTATTTACACCCGCTTTAGTTACTAAGTACGGTGGTAAGTTACGTTGTCCGCTTATGAGTAAATATGTTCTGCGCTCGCTTATACTACCTAATTCAGCCATTGCTATTGCCAAAAAATCTAAGGCTAATGCCAAGGGTTGCCCATGAAAATTACCTCCACTTAATATCAAATCTTCGTCAGGAAAAATAGTTGGGTTATCTGTTACCGAATTTATTTCGGTAGTTATAATTTGTGCTACATAGTTTATGGTGTCTTTAGTTGCGCCGTGCACTTGTGGTATGCAACGAAACGAGTAAGGGTCTTGCACCTGTTGCTTTGCTTGCTTAGCTATTTGGCTACCTCGCAAGTTTTTAAGTATTATTTTGGAAGTATTTATTTGTCCGCTATGTGGGCGAATCGTATGTAGTAATAAATTATACGGTTCTAGTTTAGCATCAAACGCATCAATACTCATACAAGCTATACTATCTATTTTTTCACTTAGGCGCAATGCACTCAGTACACAATGCACGCCGTAAGCACTCATAAACTGTGTACCATTGAGTAATGCCAAACCTTCTTTAGCACCAAGTTGTATGGGTGTTAGTTTTAATAATTCGTACACTTCTTTAGTAGTACGTATATTGCCTTTGTAATGCACTTTTCCCAAGCCCAATAAGGGTAACGATAAATGGGCTAATGGCGCTAAATCGCCCGATGCACCTAGGCTACCCTGGGTGTATATTACGGGCAATATGTTATTGTTATACATGTATAACAAACGTTCTACAGTAACTAATTGCACACCGCTATTGCCGTAAGACAAGCCTTGTATTTTTAGCAATAACATTAGTTTTACTATCTCTAGCGGAACAGCATCGCCAGTACCACAAGCATGCGATTTTACTAAGTTTTCTTGCAACTGACTTAATTCGTTATTAGGAATTATCGTATTACATAACGAACCAAAACCTGTATTAATACCATAAATAGGCGCAGTGTTATTTTTAATTTTTTGTTGCAAATAAGTGTACCCGTCTATTATTTTTTCCTTGGCATTATCAGTAAGTCCTACTGGCAAATTGGTTTCTGTAATGCGTGCAATGGCTTGTAGTGTAAGGGTTTCGGTAGTTGATATTAAATACATAAATGCGTAAGTGTTATAGTTTTAAAAAATCAATAAGTTGCTTGGTAGTTAATGTTTGTTGCTCGGCAGTAGCTAAGTTTTTTATTTTTACAATGCCTTGTGTTATTTCATCACTGCCTATCATAGCGGCATAAGGTATATTTTTATCATCAGCATATTTTAGTTGCTTGCCCATTTTCACCGTATCGGGGTATAACTCTGCATTTATACCATTAGCACGCAATTGGGCTATTAATTGTAAGCAGTGCAATGCCTCGGTAGCACCATAGTTTGCAAACAAAATACGTGTGCTTTCGGGGTTAGTAGTAGGAAATAAATTAAGTTCTAACAATACATCGTATATTCTATCGGCACCAAACGATACACCAACTCCCGACATTCCTTTTAGTCCAAATACTCCTGTAAGGTCGTCGTAACGCCCACCGCCACATATACTGCTTGTAAAATTGGTACGTGGGTCGTTTACTTTCACTTCCATAATAGCACCTGTATAATAGTTTAAGCCACGTGCCAATGTTATGTCCAATTCTAAAGTGCATTTTTTTAAACCTAAGGTGGTTATGTGGTTTAAAATAAATTCTATTTCTTCAATCCCTTTTTTACCAATATCGGAGTGTGCTAAATAGTTTTTTAGGAATGTCAATTTATCGGCTGTAGTGCCTGTAAAATCAAGCAATGGAGTTATGGCATTAATACTTTCGGGCGAAATATTTTTATCTGCCAATTCTTTTAATACACCGTCTTTGCCTATTTTATCTAGCTTATCTATAGCCACAGTTATGTCTATAATATTGGCTTCGGCATTGGCT
>JBEBIC010000156.1:0-6589 GCA_040080595.1 Bacteroidia bacterium
GCGTATAATTGTATCCTTACAACCATTTGCATTTTCAACATCTAACACTACATTATACGTACCTGTATTAGTATATGTATGCGATGGATTTGTTACGTACGCACTATCATTAACCGTACCTGTAAACATAGGGTCGTTATATAGCCATGTGGTTTTAACAATAGGCGAATAGGCACTGGTAGAGGTATTGTTAAACGCCATTGGCAAGCCTTTGCACACATTGCCCCAAGTAAAATTAACATCAGGGATAGTATCCGTAATTACAGGAGTAGTAATATTAGCACGGCAACCATTACTCCCCTCTATTGATAAACTTACATTATAGCCAGTACCCATATTAGCGTATTGATGCGTAGGGTTTTGTAGGTTAGAACTATCGTTAGCAAGGCTTGTAGGTTCGCCAAAATTCCATTTCCATTTTATAATACTATTGCCCGCACCTGTTATTTTACTAGTATCGGTAAAAGCAACATTACGCGAACAATTATCTACGCTAAAACCTGCCGTAGGAGCTATTTGGTTAGTGGCTTGTAAGTTAAATGTAATGGGCTGTACAGGGCAACCCGTAAACGATTGTGCCGTCATGGTATAAGTACCAGGGCCTTGCACATCTACACAAGCAGTGCCTTGTCCGTTAAGTATAACGCCACCTGCGGGCGGAGTCCATACGTAAGCAGTGTAACCTTCGGGGGCGCATATAGTTCCGTATCCGTTTTGGCACAATGGATATTTTTCTACAATATCAAACGATTGGCATTCGGCATCTACGTAGCCATATGCCCAATCTACATTATATCTGCACCAAGAGTTGGTAGCTACTATTTTTACTTGTTGCCCAATAAACGGACGTAAATCAAAGTTAAAAGTAGTCCATGCCAAATACTTAACACCAAACTGCGCTCCGCCTAATTGCGTACCTTGATTGGGCGATTGTGTTAGCCCTGCTAATGAACCATCGGCAGCGGTATAAGTGGCACAAGGGTGTATTAAATTGCCCGCAAGGTCGGTTACTCTTATGTTAATGTTAGCTGCATCAGCGGCCGAATGTCCAAAATCCAAAATATCAATGGCAAATTTTACTACCAATGCCGCTTTTATAGGATCAACACAAAAGGCATATTCGGCAGTACTTGTGGTAGCATTTACATCGTTACCCAACTTTAAACCATTAGTTCCAAAACCCGATAAAGGAAAATTACCAAAATAATCATTTTGCCCACTATTTACTAACACCGCATCGCCAGTGGTTACCCAGCCATTGAGGTTGCCTTGCTCAAAACCAATATTGGTACAATCGGCACATTGTGCATTAACTATTGATGATATAGATAATAATAGTATAAAAACACAAACGATTTTATATAGCTTAGGTAGTAATAATTTTAGCATGGGTTTATTTGTTATAAATTTAAACTAATGTACTGTTTTATTGTTTACAAAATGCAATACAGCGTAATAGCCATAAACACAATAATGGCTATGTACTGCCATACGTCGGGAAAGTAGTGGAGATATTTTTTAATGCGGTTCATTATATATAGTTAATGTGTAGTAGATTGATGATAAAAGATAGGTAATTACAATTCAAATTTAATGTTATTTTTGTTTAACACCGTTTTTTATAATTTATTAAATTTATACAAACAATACGAATGAAAAAACATATAGTATATATAATTACATTACTAATTAGTTTTAATGCACACGCACAGTTAGCAGTAACTAATAATAGTAATGCTACGCAATTAGCCCAATCGCTTTCGGGGCAAGGAGTTATTATTGCTAACCCAACGCTTACATGCGGTACGGCATCATCAGGTACATTTACCGCAACCGCTACCAACCTAGGTATAGGTGCAGGTATTGTGCTAAGTACAGGTGCTCCTGACGATGCTATAAATAACAACGAAGGTACGGGTAGCGGTGTTAATACTGCTGATGCTGATATTACGAGTATAACAACAGGTGTACAAAAAGATGTATGTAGATTAGAATTTGATGTAACGCCTAACTGTAACAAAATAGATGTGAGTTATGTGTTTGCTTCAAGTGAATATCCTAATTATGTGGGCTCTACATATAACGATGCGTTTGGTTTTTTTATATCGGGGCCAGGTATAGTAGGCACTAAAAACATGGCGTTAATACCTAGTACTACTACACCTGTGAGTATAAACAATGTAAATTCGGGTAGTAACTCTACTTATTTTGTAGATAATCCAACACCATTTAATCCACCATTTAATTTTCCGCCTGCGCCAGATAATAGAACCATAAAATATTATGGTGGATTTACCACACCCTTACAAGCAAGTTCTACTGTGCAAGCATGTAGCACCTATCACGTAAAAATAGTGATTGCTGATATTGGCGATGATGCGCTTAACTCCGCCATATTTTTAAGTAATAATGCCGTTAATTGTAACCCAGTAGCTGCAGTTACAGCATCAAATGACACTGCAATATGTCCTGGTGCAAGTACGCCATTAAGTGCAACAGGCACGGCGGGCAATGTATATACATGGAGCCCTGCAACAGGCTTAAACACTACAACAGGTGCTAATGTTATAGCATCGCCCACGGTTACTACTAAGTATTATGTATCTACACCAGTTACACTGTGTGGAGGAGTTATAAGCACTGTAATAGACTCTGTAACCGTAACTATGAAAAACGGTTCGCTAATACCCGCTGTTATTACTAACGTGCCACCTGTATGTGCTACATCGCTTGCATTTTCAATGGTTGCAAATGTTGGTGGCGGAGTGTGGAGTGGCACAGGCATAAGCAATGCTACTACTGGCATATTTAACCCAGCAACAGCAGGTGTAGGCACGCATATTATTACGTATGTAATAACAGGTGCGTGTGGCAACACACAAGATACCGCATTAGTAACCGTGGGCAATGCGCCGCCAGCACCTATTATTAGTGCCGTTACCCCTATATGTTTACCAAGCGCTACTATTACACTTACTGCTGATGTAGCAGGTGGTACATGGAGCGGATTAGGTATAACCAATACTACTACAGGTAATTTTGACCCAGCTATTGCGGGTGCAGGAACTGATACTATTACCTATAGTATTACTGCAGCGTGTGGAGTAATAAAAGATACCGTTGTTATTACTATTAATAATGTAACCCCTACCCCAGTTATTACTGCCGTTGCACCTATATGTTTGCCTAACGCTACTATTAGTTTAACTGCTGACGTAGTAGGAGGTACATGGAGTGGAACAGGTGTAACTAATGCTACCACAGGCGTATTTGACCCTAACGTAGCAGGAGCAGGCATACACACTGTTACTTATGCACTTACGGGTGTGTGTGGGAACACACAAGATACTGTTTTGATAAATGTTGCTAACAACGTTACGCCAGTAATTACTGCCCCATGGGGTATGTGTAGCCAAGATGCAACTATCAATTTAACTGCTGATGTAGCTGGTGGAGTATGGACTGGCGTGGGTATTACCAATACGAATATAGGTACATTTAACCCAACAACAGCAGGCGTTGGCATACATATTATTACTTATACATTAGCAGGAGGTTGTGGCACTCCAGGCACTAAAAACATAGTAGTTAAAAATGCTATAGTGCCAGTGTTAAGTAACGATACCGCAATATGTAAAAATGATAAAGCAACTTTGTATATTAAAAACGCAACACTATTACACAATATAACATGGCTAACTAATTCGGGCGTATTATTATTGGGTAATGGACCTGTAACTGTAGCACCATTAGTACCTCAAAAATATTATGTAGCAGCTTTAGATACTGCTAATTGCGCTTCCTTAGATAGTGTTATGGTGCAGGTTAATCCGTTGCCACAAGCAGTGTTTACACCTACCGAAGTATGTTTTAACACACCTACTGTATTCCAAAATCAAAGTGTAGGTGCTATACGTGGCTACTTAACTTTTGGCGACGGCTTTGCCGATTCGTTAAACACTACACTCATACATAAATATACTACAGTAGGAACATTTTTTGCTAACTATATATGTGTAAGCCCTTATGGCTGTAGAGATACCGCCCAAGTAAGTGTAAATGTAAATGCAAATCCTCAAATTAATTTTACAGCCGATACTACCAAAGGTTGTGCGCCGTTGTGTGTAAGGTTTACCAATACATCAACCGCTAATACATACACTTGGTTGGCTAATGCTGTAGTGTTTAGCGATTTAGATAATCCTACACATTGCTTTGCTACTGGTACTAGTACCATAATGCTAATAGGCAAAGATACCAAGGGGTGTAAAGATACTTTGGTGCGCACTAATTATTTAACCGCATACCCAACACCACAAGTAAACATAAGTGTAGATCCACCAGTTACATCAATGCTTAACCCCGATGTAACTATTATTAATAATAGCGATGTAGCCAACAACACCCACTATTATTGGAATTTAGGCAACGATACCTTGTTATATACTAATACCTTACAAAGTATATATCACACTTATGCTGATACTGGGCATTATAAAATAACACAAATAGCCGAAAACAAATTTGGCTGTGCCGATACTGGTTATACACTACTCATAATAGACCCTATGGTAAGTATGTACATACCCAACGCCTTTACGCCCAATGCCGATGGTACTAACGATTATTTTGATATTAAAAGTATAGGTGTGGTAGATTATACCTTGGATATATTTGACCGTTGGGGTACACGTGTATCTACCGTTGTATATGCTGATGCCCAAGGATGGAATGGTAAATATTTAAAAACAAATAATGATTGTAAGCAAGATTATTATGTATGGAAATTGAGCTACAAAACACTTAAAAAAGAAACCTATTATAAAGCAGGTACAGTTACATTATTAAAATAAAAAAAAGCCATAATTAATGAGCAATTCAATACTATTACAAGCCAACAATATACACAAAGCATATAGCAACCACGTAGCACTTAACGATGTAAGCGTGAGCATAAAACAAGGTTCGGTATTTGGTTTACTTGGGCCTAATGGCGCAGGAAAAACATCGCTTATACGTATTATAAACCAAATAACTGCGCCCGATAGTGGCGAAGTATTGTTTAACAACGAACGGCTGCAAGCCAAGCATATAGCACATATTGGCTACTTGCCTGAAGAACGTGGCTTGTACAAACAAATGAAAGTAGGAGAGCAAGCCCTATACTTAGCGCAACTAAAAGGCTTGAGCAAACAAGAGGCTTTAAAACGCTTAAAATATTGGTTTGAGAAATATGAGATAGAAACATGGTGGAACAAAAAAATAGAAGAGCTATCAAAAGGAATGCAACAAAAAGTACAGTTTGTGGTAACTATATTGCACGAGCCAGAGTTACTTATATTAGACGAACCCTTTAGTGGCTTTGACCCTATAAACGCATCGTTATTAAAACAAGAAATACTGGAACTAAAAGCCAAAGGTACTACCATAATGTTTAGCTCGCATAACATGGAAAGTGTAGAGCAACTGTGCGATGATGTAGTGCTTATAAATAAATCGCGTAAGGTACTGGACGGCTCTGTTACCGACATTAAAAACCAATATAAAACCAATATGTTTAAAATTGATTTTGTAGGTAGTATGTTAGGCTTTACCAATGCACTATGGACAAGTGGCGAAATAATTACCAAAAACGAATTGCCTACACACAACAGCGTTACCATTAAAACCCTTGGTAACAGTACCTTAAACGACGCCTTAGCCAATGTGCTAAGTGCAGTACAACTAATAGGCGTGCAAGAAGTAGTACCCTCACTCAACGAAATATTTATAAAAACAGTAGGAAGTAAACTAAATGCTAACGAGGTACTAACGGAGTAATTGAAGATTTAAATTACGAATTAAAAATTACGAATTACGTTCAATAGCAAAACAAATAATTACTTAGTATGCGTTTATTAAAATTTAATTTTAGATGGGTACATGTACTAATAGTTATGTTAGTGCAATGTGCTACAGTACTGGCACAAAACGAGTTTCCGCCCAAGGCTAAGTGGGATACGGCGTATATAAATAAAATGCTTTTAGCCTGCGATAGTTTGCGTTTTACCGATGTAAATAGAGCTGAAAAAATAGCCCTAAAGTGCTTGAAAGAGGCGCAACAATTAAGTTACAAACAAGGTGTAGCTGCTAGTTATATAACCTGTGCTGAAATTGAATTTAATAGTATGAAGTTTAATAAAGCAATTTTTTTTTATAAAAAGGCTTTGCCTTTAAGTGTGCAGTTTGCGCCTAAATATTTGTTTAAAATTTATCCTAATCTAGCGAGTGCTTATAATCAATTAGTAATGTATGATAGCGCTATTTATTATTGTAACAAAGCGTTAGTTTACGAAAAAAAACATCCTAGTAGTAAAATAAAAGTAGCTATTTACAGCTTACTTATTCAAATGTATGCTATGCAAAATAATTATAAAAACATTGATAATTTGGCTATACTAGCAATAGATGAATATAATAAAGACAACAAAGATAGTAATTTCCCAATGTTATTTACTGCGATAGGTGCATTCTATACTCAAACAAATACAAATAAGGCTTTGTATTATTACAATAAAGCTATACACATATCATTACTATTAAATGATAG
>JBEBIC010000157.1:0-6563 GCA_040080595.1 Bacteroidia bacterium
GTCTTTGATTTCTTCAAAGCTAAGTATATTAAGCGACACAGAGATTTCTAGCACCAGAAATGTCTATTACCCCGAAAATGTGCCGTTTGGAGCATTTTCTGCCCAATAATAACTACCTCCTAAATGAGTTCCACCTCCACCTTGTTGGTGCATTACTACTGATTGTCCTGAAGGTGAAATTATAGATATAATTAAATCGCCTACATACGTATGTGATAAACTTGCATAAATACTCTGTAACTGCGACATACTAGTTAAATGCGCACCTACAGGAAACACGTTGTAAAACTGTGTAGATTCAAAACACTGCCCTACATTATCGGGTACATGAATACCACTTGCATATACATTAGTAGCAGGAGGTGGCATAGGAGGCGATGCTACTGAAGCATCAATGCAAAAAGGCGTACCTTGACAAACATCTGTAGGTGAAATTATGGTATATTTCGGTTTTGTTTCTACCAATACCTCAACAAACGCAGCATTTTTATTGCTACAACCATTGTTATCTTTTACCACTAAACTGGCTATAAACCTACCTACTTTGGTATAAGTGTGAGATGCTGTTGTAGCAACCCCAACTTGATTAGTCTGATCGCCAAAATCCCATTTGTAATCAGCCAAAGTAAATGGCATTACCGCTGTTGATGTTGCTCCATCAAAATTTACAACATCGCCCAAGCATAATTTTACAGTTGGCATACTGGGACTGCTAATATGTGCTACAGGAAAATTACAAGGGGTTTCGCATTTAACCGAAGCATTAAATACTCCATTGCCAGTTGCGTCCGATGTAAAATGAATAGTTAAACATCCCGTAGCATTAGCAGGCGAAGCATAAGCCGCTAAGTTATTAAGTTGCGTACCTGTATATACTCCCAAACTAGGTGCGGTGGTAGAATTACCATCAAATATTTCCATTTGATCACCCGTACCAAGGTTAAACGTAAACCAGGTCATCGTTATGGCTTTGCCTGCAATATTTGGACAAATAGTAGTAGTAAAGTCTTGATTAGCCGAATAGCCCGAAGCATTTACTCCACCAGTATCATAAAAGGTAAAATCGCAATTAGTAGTGTTACTATTGGATATTATAACTACTTGAGCTTGTAATGTAATGTTAAATGTAAGTAAAAACGCAGTAAGTATAATTGTTTTCATAATTGCAGAGTTGTTAAAAATTATTTACACGTAAATATAACTTAAATATGATACGGTACACCCACAACGCATATATTTGTACAATTATACATTTAACTCATCAATGCAAAACAACAATCCTATTATTAACCGTATTATTTATTTTACACTCTCTAGCTTGTTGGGTGCGGTGTTTATATTTTCGGGCTATATAAAATTATATCCTATTGAGGCTTTTGAACTTAATTTTATTGATGTAGGTATTGCCAATTGGTTTACCGCACCTATTATAGCACGCTTACTTATTGGTTTAGAAATAGGCTTAGGACTATTGTTATTACTACAATTTCAACACCGTAAGTTTACCTTAAAAGCAGTAACAGGTTTGCTTGTGTTTTTTACCTTGTACTTAATATTCGCAATTATAAAAGACGGTAACTCGGGCAATTGCGGGTGTTTTGGCACTTATTTGGAAATGACACCTTTACAATCTATTGCCAAAAATGTAGTAATGATAGGCTTTGCAATGTTATTGTGGTATATGAATATAAACGTAAAATGGCGTTATACCTTAGCCGTATGGATAGCTAGCGTAAGTATTTCGGCAGCATTACCATTTATACTTAATCCGCCCGATTTTTATATGGCACAATACGTTACCGAAGGCAAAGCGGGTTATACATTACCACTTACATTGCTTACTGATAAAGATTTTAATAACGACAGCTTAATAAGCAAACTAAAGAAAGGCAAACACATTGTAGCGTTTTTGAGTGCTACCTGCCCGCATTGCAAAATAGCAGGATTAAAGCTACACATTATGCACAACCAACATCCTACATGGAATATACAATTTATAGTTGCTGGTAATAAAAATTATCTATCGCAATTTTGGGAAGAAACCAAAGGCGAAGATGTGCCTCATATTTATTTTCCGTCGGATAATTTTGTAAAGCTAAGCGGCCCCGAAGTGCCCGTTATTATGGCTATAGACAATGGTGTGGTAAAAAAGAAATTTAGCCACATTAATTTAAAAGACACCGATTTATTGCCTTATGTAACCCCTTAAATTTAAAACTATATACTATGCTTATACGCAAACAAATACCGCTATCGTACATTCTTAAAAACGTAAAGTATGATATTATACGTACCATATTAATTGGTCTTACGTTTCATTACTTAACTTTTTTTTACAACCATTTATTACCCGAAATACCATTTTCTATTCCTGCGTTTTTGGGCACATCTATTTCTGTTTTACTTTCGTTTAAGCTCAATCAATCGTATGATAGATGGTGGGAAGCCCGCCGTGTATGGGGCGAAATTGTAAACGATTCACGCAACTTGGTGTTGCAATTGCAATCGTTTACAACAGGCGAAAATAGTGTGCAAATAAAAGCAATTGCTTACCGACAAATTGCGTGGTGCTATGCCTTGGGGCAATCGTTACGTGGTTTAGATGCTACCGAAAATTTAAGTTCTTTCTTAACAGAAAAAGAAATTGAAGCGGTTAATAAACATAACAATAAACCCTTGGCTATTTTACAATTAAACAGTAAAAATATAGCTGGGCTACATGCCGAAAACAAACTAGATGTACATAGCAAATTAATTATAGACCTTACTAGTGCTCGATTGTGCGATGCAATGGGCAAATCGGAGCGTATAAACAATACGGTATTTCCTACCAGCTATCGTATATTTTTACATTTTATGATTTACTTATTTACCATTACACTTTCGTTAGCATTAAGTAATATGGACGTATGGTTTGAAATCCCTCTTCTCACCTTATTAGCCCTGTCATTTTTCTTGTTAGAAAAATCGGCAGACCATATTCAAGACCCGTTTAAAAACCGACCTAATGATATTCCTATTACCTCTATTGCGCGCACTATAGAAATAAATATACGACAGCTATTAGGCGAAACTGACGTGCCAAAAGTAATTACAGCACACGATTATTATATTTTATAATTAAACCAAAAACTAAGCGTTTACTACAATTACAGCCTATTTTAAATTGCTGTTGTAATTTATTATATAATGCAAAAACACTCCGTTTAAACAATATAATTTAAAAACAGCGCAGAACTAAAAAAACACCAATGTAATAAGTGACGAACTTTTTTAGTAAAATTGCACGTTATATTAGCATATAGAAAAACACATAAAATAGAATAAAAAAAATGTTAGAATCATTATATATTAATAATTTTCGTTGCTTTAGCGAACTTACTATTAAAAAATTAGGACTTGTTAATTTAATAGTAGGAAAAAATAATTCAGGGAAAAGTTCCTTGTTAGAAGCCATTATGCTTAATGTAGCACATGAAAAACAGTATTTACTTTCTGCTTTTTTAAAAGACCGTAGTGGGTATGCGTTAAATGAAGAGTTGCATTTTCTCAAATATAGCGAAGTGGTTGTGTCCCCTTTTTATAGAAGAGAAAACCGCCCTCTTATGAACAAAGAAATAATTATTTCTCAAAATAAGGATCAATTAAAAGAGGGTTTAAAAATAGAATTAGATCCAGTGAGTAGAAACATTATAATTACTTCTAACCAAAATGTTTCTCAACGATTTTATGAAGGTGATTTATTGAGAAACTCCTCATTTGATGTATCAAATGCTATTTTTATCCGTTCAAATGTTGATTATAATGAACTTAATGCCCAACTATGGGGGCGAATTCAATTAACGAATGTAGAAGATGCGGTTACTAATCATTTAAAACATATTGATGATAGAATAGAGAAATTAGCTTTTGAGTTAGAGGGAAGTACCAAAAGAGCGATGGTAAAGCTAAGGGGGGTGGGTAAAGTACCTTTAAAAAGTTTAGGAGAAGGCACTACTAAATTTTTAACTATTATGTTGGCAATGCTTGCTACAGATGTTAGGTACGTGTTTATAGATGAGATAGAAAATGGATTACATCACAGTGTACAAGATAAGTTATGGGAAATATTATTTAAAATAGCGGAGCTTAATCACATACAATTATTTGTAACCACACACAGTACAGATTGCGTAAAAAGCTTTGAACACGCATTAAATCAACAAAAGGATAAATCTTTGGGCATACTTATGCGATTAGATAATAAAAATGGTGTTGTTAAAGAGGTAGAATACAGCGCAGACGAGTTAGAGATAGCAACTAATAACAACATAGAGGTACGATAATGGGAACGAGCAAAATATTATTAGTAGAGGGCAATGATGATTTACACGTTTTAGCGGCACTATGTAAAAAATTTAATGTTCCCCAATCGTTTCATATTAAAGATTGTGAGGGCATAAATGAACTTATAAAAAACCTTCCTGTTGAATTTAAAGCCCCTGATTTAAAGATATTAGGAATTATTGTTGATGCTGATG
This sequence comes from Bacteroidia bacterium, assembly GCA_040080595.1. Taxonomy (GTDB): domain Bacteria; phylum Bacteroidota; class Bacteroidia; order UBA4408; family UBA4408; genus JACMRI01. The sequence continues at coordinate 4,521 of JBEBIC010000157.1, forward strand.
CAGACATATTATCCCGTTGGGAGTCCTTGAAAAACAGTTTAATTAAATTAGAATTTAATGCTCCAAATAACTTGCCGATAGAGGGTTTAATACTTACCAATGAAAACAATATAAGAATTGGCATTTGGATAATGCCTAACAATAATTCAAATGGAATGCTTGAAGATTTTATTGAACTTCTTATTCCTAATAAAGACCAACTTTTACCAATAGTTAAAAACCACCTTAATACTGTTGAAACACAGCGTTTAAATAAATATAAAGAGGCACATAAATCAAAAGCTGTAATACACTCTTGGCTTGCGCTACAAGAAAGACCTGGTTCTCCAATGGGTTTGTCAATTACAAATAAAGCTTTAGACGCAAAAGAAGCTGTTTGCAAACCACTAATTAATTGGCTAAACAACTTGTTTAACAACGAAATAACAGACACACATACAACACAATAAAATGGCAGATTTTTTAACACACGTAACCGACGGTTACAAAGTAGAGGGCGATAGCATAACACTAGGTTGCGCTATGCACGACGGTAAAGTAATAGCAGGCGCTAACGTAACTATACCACTAAAAACACTTAACCGCCACGGCTTAATAGCAGGCGCAACAGGTACAGGTAAAACCAAAACACTACAACGCTTTGCCGAGCTATTAAGCGAAAACGAAGTAAGTGTGTTAATGATGGATATAAAAGGCGACGTAAGCGGGCTAGGTGCTGCGGGCGCTATGAACGACAAAATAAAAGAACGTGCTGCGCTTACATCACAAGGCTGGAACGCACAAAGTTATCCTGTGGAGTTAATGACTATATCGGGCGAGCAAGGTGTGCGCTTACGTGCTACGGTATCGGAGTTTGGACCTGTATTGTTTTCTAAAATATTGGAGTTAAACGACAACCAAGCAGGCGTAGTAAGCATAGTATTTAAGTATTGCGACGATAATAAATTACCCCTATTAGATCTTAAAGATTTTAGAAAAGTAGTGCAGTATTTGAGCGAAGAAGGCAAGGAAGAAATAAAAGCACAATACGGACAATTAGCACCTGCAACGGTAAGTGTTATTAATCGTAAATTGATTGAATTAGAAACGCAAGGAGCTGAACAGTTTTTTGGCGAAACAAGTTTTGATGTAGAGGACTTACTCCGCAAAGACAAACGTGGCTTGGGTTACATAAACATATTGCGCCTGTGCGATATACAAGACAAACCTAAATTATTCTCTACATTTATGTTGAGTTTGTTGGCGGAGTTATACCAAGCAATGCCCGAAATAGGCGACAAAACTGCACCTAAGTTGGTAATAATAATTGACGAAGCGCACCTTATATTCAACGAAGCGAGTGATGCCTTATTAAATCAATTAGAAACTATAATAAAACTAATACGCTCCAAAGGTGTGGGAGTATATTTTTGCACACAACAACCTACTGATATTCCCGAAAACATACTCTCGCAATTAGGGTTAAAAATACAACATGCCCTGCGTGCCTTTACTGCCAAGGATAGAAAGAGTATTAATCTTGTTGCCGAAAATTACCCAAGTACTGAGTTTTATAAAGTAGATGAACTTCTTACGCAATTGGGTATTGGCGAAGCGTTTGTAACAGCACTTAACGAAAAAGGAATACCTACGCCACTTGTACACGCTATGATGCACACGCCTCAAAGCCGCATGGATACACTTACTACTGATGAGCAAGCATCCATAATAAACAACAGCGACTTAGCTACCAAATACAATAAGGAAGTAGATAGAGATAGTGCGTTTGAAATGCTAAGTAAAAAGCTAGAAAAAGTAACTGAACAAAAAGCCGAAGAAGAAGAGGAGAAAAAAGAAGCTGAAGAAGATAAACCACGCAAAGGCGAAAAATCAACAGTAGAAAAAGTACTTAACCACAGTGTTGTAAAAACTGTTTTACGTGAAGTTGCACGTGGTTTGTTAGGTGCGTTTTTTGGTAAGCGTAGGTAATATAATTATTCATGTATGGCGTTTGCTAATTACATTACGGTGGCTGAGTTTATCGAAGCCAATATTGTATAAGGG
>JBEBIC010000158.1:0-6520 GCA_040080595.1 Bacteroidia bacterium
ATATAAAATAGAGCAAACTAAAAATAGTTGTACAATTGGTTTTTGGCAACCTTACACAAATTACAGTTTACTTTTACAAGTAAAAAAATGTAGCACTAAGTTTAAATTCAAAATAATAGGAGAGGGTGTTTTTTAATAGATAATTCCTTGCTAAATTTAAATAACAGCCTCAATACGCTTAGTGTAGTAGTAGTAGTGGTTTAATACTCTTTCTCCATTTCGTCGCTATCATAAATGTTTAAGTAATTATTGTATCTAAATTCGGCCACACCGCCTGTTTCTACCGCTTGTTTTACAGCGCAGTGTGGCTCGTTTATGTGCGTGCAATTATTAAACTTGCAATTGCGAGAAAATTGTCTAAAATCGGCATAATAGCCCGCTACTTCGTGGCGTTCAAAATCAACAATACCAAACGATTTAACGCCTGGTGTATCTATTATGCGTGCGTTGTAATCGGTTATAAATAATTCGGCAAACGTAGTGGTATGTTTTCCTTTGGAATTATGTCCACTTACTTCACCTACACGAGCCGTAATGTTACTATCCAACTTATTAAGCAAGGTAGATTTACCCACACCACTATTGCCACTAAATAAGGTGGTTTTACCCGTAGTAATATCTTTTATGCGTTGCACATCGTCATCATTGTTTACGCTCATTCCTATTACGGTGTAGCCCATTTGGGTATATACTTCTTCGTAGTAGGCAAACTCTTCTAAGTCGGCATCAGAGCCTATGTCTAATTTATTAAATACAATAACAGTGGGTATATGTTGTGCTTCGGCAGTTACCAAAAAACGGTCAATAAAGCCTGTTTGTGTTTTAGGATTTGTTAATGAATTAATTAGTAAAAGTTGGTCTATATTAGCTGCTATTATTTGAGTTTGCTTGCTCAAGTTTACTGACTTTCGCACAATATAGTTGCTGCGTTTATCAAAATCGGCAATCATATATTCGGCAGTATCATCGTTAATAGTAACTACATCGCCCACGGATACTGGGTTGGTACTTTTAATATTCATAGTACGCATTTTACCTTTTACCTTAGCATCAACAGTAACGCCACTTTGCAGCAATACCGAGTAATTACTCCCTGTTGATTTTGTAACAATACCTTTTTGCATATATCTTATTCTTTTTTTTATAAAACCAGTTTATTCTTTTTTTGTTGCGTTGCATAATACTTGCACCATTGTGTAAGTGCACACTCGGCGCACTTAGGAGTGCGGGCTACACAGGTGTAACGCCCATGCAATATTAACCAATGGTGCGCACGTGGCACAAGTGCTTTGGGTATGTATTTTATTAATTGTAATTCGCTGGCTAATGGTGTTTTGGCGGTAGCAGTAGTAAGCCCCAAACGGGCCGAAACTCTAAATACGTGCGTATCTACCGCCATAGTAGGTTGATTAAATATTACTGATGCTATTACGTTGGCAGTCTTACGTCCTACGCCTTGCAGCGTTACCAATTCGTTAATGGTGCTGGGTACTTCGCTGTTAAAATCGTTTACTAATTGGCGCGCCATAGTAGCCAAGTGTTTTGATTTATTTACAGGAAAATTAATGCTACGTATGTAGGTAAAAATATCATCGGCAGTGGCTTGTGCCATAGCGTTGCAAGTTGGGTAAGCTTTAAATAATTCAGGCGTAACAAGGTTTACACGCTTATCAGTACATTGGGCAGATAGGGCTACGGCTACCAATAACTCAAACGGATTGGTGTAGTGCAGTTCGGTTTCGGCAATGGGCACATTGGTTTCAAAATAATTTAAAATGTGTGCGTAGCGGTCTTTTATGAGCATGGTATTATTTTAGTTTTTGGTTGTTAATGTGGCGTGTGGCATCGCGTGTTGTTTTCTTGTCTAAGTTCTTTTGTAATGCCTGTGTTAAGTCCACACCTGTTTGGTTAGCAATGCACATAAGTACAAATAATACATCGGCTAATTCGTCGGCCAAATCTACGTTTTTATCACTTTCCTTAAACGATTGTTCGCCGTATTGCCTAGCCATAATGCGTGCTACTTCGCCCACCTCTTCCATAAGCATAGCGGTATTGGTAAGCTCGTTAAAATAGCGTACGCCTACTTTTTTTATCCAATCATCAACAGTGGTTTGGGCTTGTGCAATAGTCATAATATAATTTGTTTTTTTTGATGTTTTTTTGATGCGTTAAAAGTCATCAATTATTGGATACATAACTAATGATTTTTTATTAAATTTGAAATCAAAATAAATGAATTACTCATTTTATTTAAGTGCTTTTTAAGTTAGGGAAAAACACCTGCACGCCTACATAAAAGCCACACACCATACATTTACACAACCAACACCTACTATGTTAAACTTAGAATACAATACCCAACAGCCCCATTTACTTATGGCAGAATATGGGCGAGGAGTAAAAAAAATGATAGAACACGCCTTTACTATTACCAATAAAGAAGAGCGTACACTGGCTGCCGAAACTATAATAAATGTAATGGCGTTGCTTAACCCTGCTACCAAGGAAATGCCCAATTACAAAAACAAATTGTGGGATCATTTGCATTTAATGAGCGATTATAAATTAGATGTAAACTCGCCTTATCCTGTGCCCGAAAAAGAGGTAATGGCTGCAAAGCCAGAACCTGTGGGCTATCCGCGCAAAAAAATAATGTATAAGCACTACGGTTACAACATGGAATTATTTATTAAAAAAGCCATGGAAACCAACAACGACGAGCAACGCGAAGAGTTTAAGCAAGTGTTGGCACATCTTATGAAAAAATCGTACTTAACATGGAACAGAGATACCGTAGCCGACGAAATAATAGCCAAGCATCTTATAGAATTAAGCAACGGTAAATTAATGTTAGATGATGAATTTAAGTTTTTGCTTACACAAGATATTTTAAAAACCACCGTACCTACTACCAGCAATTACGGCACAGGCAACAAGAAAAAGAAGAAAAAGAAAAACAATAATAATAGACCAAGAGCGGTGTAATTTTATAAATCTTATATTAGTACAATTATTAAATACACAACCTATGTATAAATCAATCTCTTTTTTAGTAATAACGCTATTGCTTTCTTACACAAGCACTACGCAAGCGCAATGCGCAGGGCAAATAGACTCTGCGTCGGTAACAGTAACAGCAGCGCATTGTGGCAATGCCAATGGCGAAATACTAATAAATAATACACGTGGCGGAATTGTAACACCATCGCAATCCATAACCTATCAGCTTAACGGTGGTACAGCACAATCAAGCAATATATTTGCTAATTTAAGTGCAGGCAATTACACACTTACTATTACCGAATCGCCATCGGGCTGTACATATACACACGCTACAACTATTGTAGTTGGTAATAAGCAAGGCTTTACATCGGCAACCGAATCGCACACCAACGTAACGGCATGTAATGCTAATAATGCAACTATTACCGTATCATCATTAGGCGGAGTAGTACCTAATAAATACCAATTAGATTTTGGTACACCACAAAATAGTTCTACTATAATGAATGTGTCTGCAGGTACACATTTTGTAACCATTACTGATAGTAAGGGCTGCGACACTACCATAAGCGTTACTATCCCCGATTTAAACGGCATAACGTTTGCTAATTATATTGCCTATCCTACATCGTGTACAGGCAATACAGGTAGTGTAAAAATTAAAACTACCACAGGCACAACACCTGTTACCATGCAAATAGATGGTGGTACAGCAATAGCTTATACTGATACTATTGTTGGTTTAGCACAAGGCATACACAAAGTAATATTAATAGATGCCGCAGGTTGCAAGTTTTCCATAAATACAATATACATAGACCTACAACCGCCTTATAACGCATACACCGTACACGTAGTTACTGATACATGTAGCAAAAACGTAGGCAAAATATTTATAACCAACAATGCTGGAGGGGCTGTTCCTGCTACCTTTGCATTAGATGCAAGTACCACTTATAGTGCTAACGCATCGTTTAATAATTTGCCCAAAGGCACACACACATTACATATAAAAGATAATAACGGTTGCCTTAAAGACACTACACTTACTATACCCACTACCTACAAACCACAAGGTACGCCTACCTCCGTCCCTCCTATTTGTGGACTTACCAATGGTAGTATAACTATAACCAACATAACAGGTGCTGCATCTCCCTACACGCTTACGTGCAATGGCACTACAGCCAATGGTACTAATCCGTTTACTAACTTAGCCGAAGGTAACTATACCATAAAAATAACCGATGGCTTTGGCTGCGATAGTTCGCAACAAGTTACACTTACAGCAACCAACAAAATAACAAGCATAAATGCACTATTAACCAACGTTACCTGCGGTAGCAACTTAGGTAGTATAAATATAATAAGTGTAGCAGGAGGAGTGCCTGCATATACCTATGCGTTTAATGGTGCAACACAAGCAACACCTACTAAAACTAGCTTGCAACAAGGCGCATATAGCTTACATATTACTGATGTAAATACCTGTGCGTACGATACCGTAGTGGTACTTACACAAACTAATCCGTTTGATTGTGCACTTACCGCAACGCCTGCTACTATTGTAACTGGCGAAACAGCTACCATTACCAGCACTGCCACAGGCACTACTAATGTATGGACAGGTTCGGGTGCAGAAAGCGCTACAGGTACAACCGTAAGCGTATCACCCACTGCAACAACAGCCTACACACTTACAAGTAGTACCCCCGAGGGCTGTATAGCTACCTGTAGCACTACAGTTATAGTACAACCCAAAATAATACCTTACAAAGCATTTAGCCCCAATGGCGATGGGAAAAATGACACCTGGGAAATTACTTATTTAAGCGCTTACCCCAATGCCGAAATATCCGTATTTTCACGCTGGGGACAACGTGTGTATCAAAAAAAGAAAGAAGATGCCTATACTCCTTTTGATGGTAAAGCAACATCGGGCACTGCGCTTACTACAGGTACATACTTTTATACTATTGATTTGAATGTGGAAGATGTAAGCGACGATTTTAATTTTTATAAAGGTTTTATAGAACTTATTAAATAAGATAATTCTAATTACGAATTACGTTTAAAACTAATTATTTAACAAGCGCAACATAGTGTAGTACATACTTACAATTACGCCTTTTGCTTATTCTTCCCAAAACGGATTAAACTAAAAAAAGCTCCACTATTTTATAAAATAGTGGAGCTTTTTTTAAATGAAATTTTAATGTAGTACTATACTGCTAATACTTGTTTTACTAAGTCGGCAGCTTCTTGCAATGCTATAGCACTGTGTACTTTAAGACCACTTTCGTCAATTAATTTTTTAGCTTCTACAGCGTTAGTACCTTGCAAACGTACAATAATAGGTACGTTTATGTTACCCATATTTTTGTAAGCATCTACAATACCTTGCGCTACACGGTCGCAGCGTACAATTCCACCAAATATGTTTACTAATATTGCTTTTACGTTTTCGTCTTTAAGTATAATACGAAATGCTTTTTCAACACGTTCAGCATTGGCTGTTCCACCTACGTCAAGGAAATTAGCAGGTTCTCCACCACTTAGTTTTATAATGTCCATAGTAGCCATTGCTAAACCAGCACCGTTTACCATACAACCTACGTTACCGTCAAGGTTTACAAAGTTTAAGCCTGCTTCGCCTGCTTCTACTTCTGTAGGATCTTCTTCAGTAGTATCACGTAATAATGCGTAATCAGCGTGGCGGTATAGTGCGTTTTCGTCTAACGAAACTTTGCTATCTACTGCTATTATTTTGTTATCTGATGTTTTTAATACAGGATTAATTTCAAACATTTCAGCATCAATAGTATCGTAAGCCTTGTATAACGAGTTTACAAACTTAACCATACTTTTGTGAGCATCGCCTTCTAAACCTAAGTTAAAAGCAATTTTACGAGCCTGAAAACCTTGTAAACCCACACGAGGGTCTATTTTTTCTTTAAATATTAAGTGTGGTGTATTGTGTGCTACATCTTCTATATCCATACCACCCTCGGTGCTGTACATTATAACGTTGCAACCACTTGCACGGTCAAGCAATACGCCCATGTAATATTCTTTAGGTTCGCTTACACCTGGGTAATATACGTCTTGCGCTACCAATACTTTGTTTACTACTTTACCAGCTTCGCCAGTTTGTATAGTTACTAGTGTATTTCCTATTAAGTTTTTTGCAATAGTTTCTACCGCTTCAAGGTTTTTAGCTAATGCCACACCACGTTGGTCTATACCTATTATGCTTCCTTTACCACGTCCACCTGCGTGTATTTGGCTTTTTACAACCCACCAACCAGTGCCAGTTTCTTCTTGTAATTTTTTTGCCGCTGCTACAGCTTCAGCAGGTGTGTTAGCTACTATACCTTCTTGTATAGCTACGCCAAATGTTTTTAGTATGGCTTTACCTTGATATTCGTGTAAGTTCATGTTTTATTTTTGTTTTAAAATTAGCACTTAAAATTTTGTACAAATGTATTGTTTTTTGTGAAGTGAATTAAAAAAT
>JBEBIC010000159.1:0-6513 GCA_040080595.1 Bacteroidia bacterium
TATAATAACTATAACGTAATTTGTAATTCGCAATTAATTTTTTACAACTCTATTTTATTAGTAGCATAAAACTGTACTATTGTTTTCTTAAACACATATTCATATTTACTTTGTGCATAGTCGGCTTCGGCTTTGGCTAACGATGTTTTAAATTTTAAATAGTCCATACTGTTAAGTAGCCCTACATTGTGGCGTTGTGTGGCTTGTATGTAAGTTTCTTTTTGTGTGTTGAGTACTTGTGCCATAGCGCTTAATTTGTTGTTGGCTGCGTTCATTTCCATTACGGCTTGTTGCACGGTTTTGTACAATTGTTGTTGCGCCGTAGTTACATTTACTTGTGCTATTTGTTCGTTAATGCGTGCACGTTGCACAGCAGTATGCGTGCGCAAATTATTAAATATAGGTACTTGCAAACTAAACCCTACGGATTGATTTATATTGCTTTTTATTTGCGTATTAAATGGTGTGGTACGTGTAACATAATCAAACGTTGGGGTGTAAGTAGGCGCTTGTACCACTTCATTATTTAGCGGATTTACAAACTCTGCATAGCCTGATAAGTTAGCCCCACTAACAGTAGGTGTACCTACAATTTGCTTACTCTGCCCCGAATAACCTGTACCCACACTTGCGTTAAATGTAAGCGTAGGTATAGCTGCCCCTTGTGCATTACGTCGTGCAAATAATGCGCTACGCAATTTGGTTTCTACGCTGGCTATTTCGGGTCTGTTTTTTTTCGCCTCAGTATATATACTTGCTGTATTTATAGGTGTTGTGTTTAGTATATAACTGTCTAAGTTTTCAATGGGTGCAAGGGTAATTTGTAGCGTATCAGCAAGGTTCATTAGTTGCATTAAACTTAATAGTGTAAGTGCATAATTATTTTCGGCTGTTACAGCATTTAGTTCTTCACTTGCTTTTTGTCCTTGCATGGTAAGTAAGTCTAACTGTGGTGCAGTACCTGCATTTACTCGCTTTGTAACCATATCTATATTTACAATAGTTTGCGCTAATTGATTTTTAGCCACCTTTAGCACTTCGGTATTCAACAATACTTGTAGGTAGTTTTGCGCTACGTTTTGTGTTATGGTATTGCGCATATTATCATAATCGTATTGGCTGGCAAGTAGGTTTACATTGGCTTGTTGTATGTTGTTGTAATTTTGTCCACCTGCAAATAGTGTCCATGCACCTTGCACATAAAAGTTGTTACTCTGCACCGCTTTACCTTGTATAAATTGGTTGGTAAAACGGTCAATAGTTTGTCCAAAATTATAGTTATGTGTACCATACGCATTTACGCTAGGTAGTGCGTTAGCATTGGCTTGTAATTTATTGGCTTGCGCTGTTTGTGTAGCGTATAATTGCTGTTGTATTTGCAAATTACTTGCTACGGCTTGTTTTATACAATCGTTAAGGGTAAGTGTTTTTTGTGCTGACGCATTACCATTAATTAATGAAAGTACAACAACAAAAAACGACGTGGTAAATTTAAAATAGAGTTTCATAGTTTTATTTATCAATAAGATAACGTGTAATTTTTACTGCCAACGCACGAGGTATAAAACGTACGGCATTAGCCATAACAGTATTCATAACACCATGTATAGCTACTGTTTTGCCTGCCATCATTGCTTTGTAGCCATACTCTGCAACATCTTGGCTTGTGGGTATTTTGCTATTTTTAAGTGCACCTCCATCAAAGCCTGCAACGGTATTAAATCCGCTTTGGGTAGGGCCAGGGCAAAGCGCAGTTACGGTAACACCTTGCGCACGAAGTTCGTTATTAACCGCCTCCGAAAAACTCAACACATACGCCTTGGTAGCAAAGTAAATAGCCATTTTAGGGCCCGATTGAAACGCTGCTGTAGAGGCTACATTCATAATTTTACCGCCACCACGTTTTAGCATATCTTGTGCAAACAACTTGGTTAATTGTGTAAGCGTAATTATGTTTAGGTTTATCATTTGTAGTTCCTTTTCCCAATCGTTTTCTACCAACAAACCTACATCGCCTAAGCCTGCGTTGTTTATTAAACAAGTTATGTTTAAGTGGCTTTGTGTTACAATATTAAACAAGTCTAACCCTGCATTGGGTAAGGCTAAATCAAGCGCTAGACAATGTACTTTTACACGGTATTTATATTCTAATTCTTGTTTGGCGGCACGTAATTTATCTGAGCTACGTGCCACTAATATCATATCATCGCCGTGTTGCGCATGCACAGTTGCTAAGGCTAAACCTATACCGCCCGATGCGCCTGTAATGAGTACTAAGTTCTTCATTAGCTTATTTACGCACAATAACTTTTTTAACCGCCGCTACTATGTGTGGCACGTCCATACCATATTTTACAAGTAGTTCGTCGGGTGTGCCACTTTCGCCAAAGCTATCGTTCATACCTACATACTCCATAGGTGTAGGTAATTGGCGTGCTAATAGTTGTGCTACTGCATCGCCAAGTCCGCCGTTGTATTGGTGTTCTTCGGCTGTTACTACACATTTGGTTTTAATTACCGATGCTAGTATTGCTGCATTGTCCAATGGTTTTATGGTATGTATATTTATTACCTCTGCGCTTATACCTTGGGCTGCAAGTTGCTCTGCGGCTTGTATTGCGCTCCATACCAAATGCCCTGTAGCTAGTATAGTTACATCAGTTCCTGTTATTAAATGTAGGGCTTTTCCTATTTCAAATTTATCAGTAGCCGATGTAAAGTTGGCAACTTTGGGTCTTCCAAAACGTAAATACACAGGGCCTACATAGTCGGCAATGGCAAGGGTTGCGGCCTTAGTTTGATTATAATCGCACGGATTAATTACTACCATATTGGGCAACATTTTCATCAAACCTATGTCTTCCATTATTTGATGTGTAGCACCATCTTCGCCCAAGGTAATTCCTGCATGCGATGCACATATTTTTACATTTTTATCGGAGTACGCAATAGATTGACGTATTTGGTCGTACACACGCCCTGTACTAAAGTTAGCAAACGTACCCGTAAACGGAATTTTACCGCCTATGGTCATACCTGCGGCTATGCCCATCATGTTGGCTTCGGCAATACCTATTTGAAAAAAACGCTCAGGAAATTCTTTAATAAAAGCGTCCATTTTAAGCGAGCCTATTAAGTCGGCACACAAGGCCACTACATTAGGGTTAGTGCGTCCAAGTTCTAGTAATCCTGCGCCAAATCCTGATCGTGTATCGTTGTCGCCTGCGTTTGTAAAGTTGTGTATCATTGGGTAAAATTAAGTTTTAGGTATGTATGTTTTTTTGAAGTTTAATATTACAATTTTATTTGTACTGAGCCACCACTTTCTATTTTAAATTCTTTTTCAACGGTGTATATGGTTTCATGCGCAGTACGTGGTCTATACACTATTTTGTAGCTACCAGGTTGCATGGTTATGCGCTCTTGCAAGGCCGATTCGCTAAGGTTATATACCAGTTTTTGTTCGTTTTTTAACTGCTGATAAATACAACCATAACCCACCGAAGTACTATTAACACTCAATATACCAGGTTGTGGTATTTCTACGGTAGTTACTTTATTTTGTGTAATAGCCACATCTTTTATAATGATGCGAGGAATAGTAAATACTTCCAAATCGTACTTTCCTACCAAATATTTTTCAGCCGTGTTTACTTGTTGCACATTAAGCGTAGCTAAATCGGTATTTTTACGCACAATATATTGCAATGTTTTATACTCTGTGGTATTGCCTTGGCACTTTAGCATAAGTCCGCCACGCCCACAATCTACAGGTATTATGTTGTGCCTGCCCATGTTTAATTTAATGCCTTTTTTCTCTACAGGAGGTATAGTATGTACAATAAGTTTATAGGTAGTTTGTGGGTCAAGTAACACTGTATCGGGTTCGCCACGGTGGTTAATAGTGTGCATATAATCAAACTTTACTGCGCCTGTGTTTTCATCTACAAAAGTCATGGCCACATTGGTTTCGTTGGGTTTGTTGTATGCGTCCATTAAGTTTACTTGCACCGTAGTACTGGTAAGGGCTTGAGTAATAATTATGTTGAGTATTTTAATAAAATTCTTTTCGTCGGTAGCATCAAAATAAGTGCCTACACAATCAAACGCTTTTTTAAATTCGGCAGTTTCGTTACCTATACCTACTATAAATGGTTTAAGAATAATGTCTTGCGCTTGCAATGCTTTGGATATGGCGCAAGGGTCGCCACCACAGGCTTCTACGCCATCGGTTATAAGTACTATAAAATTTTTGGTATTTTCTTTTTTAACAAAATCGTTAGCCGCTAATTCCAAACTTGCCGCTATGGGCGTAGTACCATTGGGTTTAATGGTAAGCATACGTTTTTTTATATTTTCCACATTATTTTTGGCAATGGGTACTTCCAGTTTACTATCATCACAATCTTGTGGCGGATAATGTTTTTGATGCCCGTAAACACGCAAGCCTAACTCTATATCCTTACGCTGACCAATACTATCTAACAAGTTGTTAAACAATTTTTTGGCTACATCTATCTTAGTACCGCTTTGCCACGTGCCATACATACTATTGCTGGCATCAAACAAAAACAAAATACGAGTAGTAGGCCAAGTTTTCTTTTTGCTATTGGCTTGTTGCGCTTGTGTTGCAAGGCTTGCTATTGTAAGGACTATAAGTAGGAGTGTTTTTATAATTTTCATTTGTTAATGGTTTAGTTAGCGTGTACTAAATAGTGTGCCGATGGTAACAAAAGTACTATTATTTGTGCGCATACTTTACTTATACAGGGTATATCATACACATAATTATAAACAAAACACAATGTGCATAATTGCTTTATTTATACTACTTTCGGACATCATTATAAAAACAAATCTAACAATGAAAAATATAACATACACCTTAGCACTATGTGTAGCAGTAGCAAGTAGTATCAACGCTTTTGCACAAGCACAACCAACCAAACGCCCTAAGTTGGTGGTAGGTATAGTAGTGGATCAAATGCGCTACGATTATGTATATAAATACTGGAGCAAGTATGGCAACAAAGGCTTTAAACGTTTGGTAAACGAAGGCACATTTTGCGAAAACACACATTACAATTATTCGCCCACTGTAACTGCCGCAGGGCATGCAAGTATATTTACAGGTGCAAGCCCATCAAGTCACGGTATTGTAGGGAACGATTGGTACAACAGAGCAACCAAAAAAACAATGTATTGCACCGAAGACGAAAGTGTACAATGCCTTGGAGGTACTGAAAAGGCTGGTAAAATGAGTCCTAAAAACATGCTTACTACCACCATAGGCGATGAACTGCATTTGGCGCAACAATTTAAAAATAAAGTAATAGGCGTATCGCTCAAAGACCGCTCAAGTATATTGCCCGCAGGGCATAGCGCCAACGCTGCATATTGGTTTGATGGTAAAGCAGGTAACTTCATATCATCAACACATTATATGGAAAAATTGCCTGAATGGGTAAACGCATTTAACAATCGTAAATTGCCACAAAGCTATATACAACAGCCTTGGACAACGCTTTTGCCATTAGATAAATATACTGAAAGTACTATAGATGAAACCCCTTACGAAGAAACATTAAAGGGCGAAGACAAACCTACATTCCCACACGACTTGCAAAAAATATATGCAGCCGTTGGTAGCTACGAAATGCTACGTACCACACCGTTTGGTAACACCATAGTGCGCGAAATGGCTGTAAGCGCTATGCAAAACGAAAAACTAGGCACTACCGAAAATAATACGGATATGATTACGATTAGTTTTTCGAGCACTGATTATGTGGGACATCAATACGGAACCGATGCTATAGAAACTGAAGATACTTACTTGCGTTTGGATAAAGAATTGGAACTACTCTTAAATTATATTGACCAAAATATAGGCAAGAAAAATGTACTCTTATTTTTAACTGCCGACCATGGTGCTGTGCCAGTACCCAATATGCTTATAGATAAAAAAATACCCGCAGGCTACTCCGACGGCGATTACATAATGGATAGCGGTAATAAATTTTTAAAACAAAAATTTGCAGTAGCCGATTTAATAGAGGAAGAAGAAAACTGTAACCTATATTTAAACCTTGCCGCAATAGCAAGTAACAACTTAGATATTGACAAAGTAGAAACAGAACTTGCTCGTTTTTTGCAACAACAAGAGGGTATTAAAAACGCATTTACAAGCCGAGAAATAACTACTATGAGCAATGCCAATTATTCGCAAGAAATGATTGCCAATGGCTACTACAGCAAGCGTAGCGGCAATGTGGTATTAGCATTAAATGCGGGCTGGCTTACCTACAAAAAGAAAGGTACATCGCACGGTACACAATACACGTACGATACACACGTGCCACTAATATGGTGGGGAGGCAACGTACCCAAAGCAAAGAGCGATTACACACACACAACCATTACCCAAATAGCACCCACCGTAGCTACTTACTTAGGCATAGAAAAACCCAACGGAAGCATTGCCAACCCTATACAATTAATAATTAAAAAATA
>JBEBIC010000160.1:0-6504 GCA_040080595.1 Bacteroidia bacterium
TACATTAAACACTAATGCTATATGTGTTGGGCAATCATTAACAGTTACCGACCATAGCCAAGGTACGGGGTTAAGTTATAATTGGAATTATGGCGGTAGTACAACGCCTACATCTAGCGCTGTAAATAGCCCAAGTACACAAACATATAACACTGTAGGTAAAGATACGGTACGCTTAACACTAACAGGTGCGTGCGGCATAGTAGAGTATAAATTGCCAATAGTGGTAAAGCAATATCCAAAGGCAGATGTTACATCGGCCGATACAGTAGTGTGCCCAGGAGCAAGTGCTACGTTTACTAATGCTACCAACTCTGGAACTGTATGTACCTATAGTTGGGTAAATGGTGCGAGTTCCAATCCATCAACATCTACTAATTCAGCTTCGGAAACTATACAATATTCGGGCGCAGGTATTGCGTATGTAAAACTTACTGTTGATTCTATTGGTTGCAAAACTACTGATAGTATAATGGTGCGTGTAAACCCTCGCCCCTACACCAGTATTGCAGCAAGTACAGTAAGTGTGTGTGCTCCTGATACCGTTACGTTTACCAATAACAGTGTATTAAGTACAGGCGACACCTACTTTTGGGATTATGGCAACGGAGTTACCAGTACAGCATTTAATGCTCAAACCACACCTCCATTAATTTATACTTCGTTTGATGATTCAACAGTAGTGGCTTATTTTAAAATATCATCGGGCACGAGCGGTTGTGTAGATAGTAACAAAGTAACCATTAACATACACCCTGTTCCCAAAACCAATTTTACTAATGCTGATACGTTGTGCAATGGTAACGAACTAAGTTTTACTAATACAACACCCACTGCGCTTACAGGTACGTTGCAATACGCTTGGGATTTTGGTGATGGGGTAACTTCAGTAGATAAAGACCCTAAACACATTTACTCTACTGCCTTAACCGCCGAAAAATTTATTATTACCTCCAAAAGCACCTCTCAATTTGGTTGTATTAATACGCATACCGACTCAGTTATAGTATTGGCTATACCTGTACCACTATTTAATTTCCCTATTGTGTGCGAAAAAGACAGTACCTCTTTTGATGCCAGCCCATCAACAGGTGCTACCAACTACATTTGGAATTTTGGAGAGCCCGCAACAGGCGCAAACAATACATCTACACTTACGGCACCTAAGCATTTATACATTGGTAGTGGCATATTTACTGTAAAACTAATTGCTAAAAATAATTTTGGCTGTGCTGATAGTCTTTCGCAAATAGTGCAAGTAAATACTAAGCCTGTGGCTAATTTTGTGGATGGAGGAGGGACGTGTGCAAAAACACCTATTCAGTTTGATGATGTTTCTAGCACAGCTATTGTGGATTGGGCTTGGGATTTTGGTGACCCAGCAAGTGGAGTAAAAAATACCTCTACAATTCATAGCCCTTACCACGTGTATCCTAATCCCAATGTTCCATTTAATGTAACATTAATAGTAACTAATAACTATGGATGTAAAGATACAATTGTAAAACCTATTTTAATATATCCTAAACCGATTGCGGACTTTACTTTTGACACAGCATGTGCTTATCAAGACATGCACTTTTATACATTAAGTCAAATTTTTCCAGCACCTGGAGGAGGGATAAATTTTGGCTTATATGTGTGGACATTTGGAGATGGTAATGGCGCTATTTTTAATCAAAACCCAACCTATGTGTACCAAAATGATACAGGATTTACGGTGATGTTAGCTATACAGGATTTATTCAAGTGTAAGGACACTATATTTAAACATATATTAGTTAGACCAACACCAAAGTCAGGATTTACTGTAGATACTGTATGTTTAGGCTTATCTACACAATTTACAGATACGATTACTAAAAACACTACTACTACTACTAATTGGTTTTGGACTTTTGGCGATGGAGGGTCTAGCATTAGTCAAAACCCTACACATGAATATCAAAATCCAGGATATTATACTTCCACAGTAGTAAATGTGGATAAATCTAGCGGGTGTTCGTCCACCGCACGGCATTTAGTACAAGTACTAGATGTAGCACACCCCAGTTTTGTGAGCCAAGATACGGTGTGTGAAGGAGTGCCAGTGGTGTATCAAAATTTTTCTACGGCATCTAACCCAGCTATTATTAGTGGTTACTTGTGGCATTTTGGAGATGATTCTACCAGTACAGCTATAAACCCAATACACACCTTTGATAGCTCAGGTGTGTTTATTGATAGCTTATTTATAACTACTACTACAGGCTGCAGCACTTTTTTTACTGATACTATAAAAGTAAACCCTCAACCTAAAGCCAACTTTGGGGCGTTAAATTTTTGCGATAAAAATGAAACACAATTTACAGACAGTACTCAAATACAAGCGGGACAAACTGTTAATTGGTTGTGGAGTTTTGGCGATGGTGGTTCAAGCTCGCTCCAAAATCCAGCGCATATTTATTCGTCGCCAGCATTGTATAGCGTAACATTTACCACCCAAAGCGATAAAGGCTGTACCAATACAATACAAAAAAAAATAACCATACACCCTAATCCAGTAGCCGCATTTACTACTAATTTGGCTTGTTTAACTGATAGTACATACTTTACCAATACATCAACTATTGGCACAGGCGGTACTATTGTAAAAACGTATTGGGATTTTGATGATGCCACCAAAGACAGTATTTACACTAATTTTAATCATTTATTTAGTGTAGTAAGCGATACATTTAATGTACAAATGATAACCGTGAGCGACCAAGGTTGTAAAGATACATTGGTGCAGAAAGTAAATTTATTACCTGTAGTTAAGTTTAATATTGATGTATTAAACGCTGAAGGTTGCCAGCCCTACAATGCCATGTTTGTAGATAGTAGCACTATTAAAAGTCCATCAACTATTAGTAACTGGGAGTGGGTATTTGCCGATGGCGACATTAGCTACGAAACTAACCCTAAGCACGTATATGTGCGCGACGGTACGTATAACGTAAGTTTAAATGTAATAACGTCGGACGGTTGTAAGTTTAGCCAAGCCATGCAATATCCTGTAATTGTGCACCCGCACCCCATAGCTAATTTTAACAACGATTACTACGAAACTGATGTTACTAATGCAAGTATGACTTTTGCTAACTCATCGGCTAATAGTGTACATTACCTGTGGACGTTTGGCGATGGTACTACATCAACCGAAATAAATCCTTCGCACATATTCCCCGATTCGGGCACGTACACAGTACAGCTAAACGTAGCCGACAATTTTGGTTGTATTGATAGTAGCATAAAAACAATACGTGTAAATGGTATATATTCGTTGTATGTACCCAATTCATTTACGCCTAACCACGATGGTTTAAATGATGTGTTTAGAGCTTACGGTTATGGTGTTACTAATTACAAAATGGAAATATTTACACGTTGGGGCGATAAAGTATTTAGTGCTAATAAGCTACTAGATGCGTGGGACGGCAAGAACGACGATGGTGTAGATGCACCGTTGGACACTTACGTATATAGAATATCTATTAATAGATTTGACGAGCTAAAACCAAAATTATACACAGGTAACGTTACGTTAGTACGTTAATTTATTTTGACGAACTAAGTTCGTATTGCAACTTATTAATGTATTTTTAACCCATTAATAATAACTATGGCAAATATACTTAACACCAAAATATTAATTACTGGCGGAGCTGGTTTTATAGGCTGCAACTTAGCCCGACACTTTGTTACCAAGGGGTACGAGGTGGTGGTGCTAGATAATTTTAGTACAGGTTTTAAACACAATATTGCCGATTTATTACCACTAATTAATTTTAAACTAATAGAGGGCGACATAACCGACTACGACACCTGCCTAAAAGCTACCGAAGGTGCTACGTATGTGTTGCACCACGCAGCACTGGGCTCGGTTACACGCAGTATAGCGTTTCCGCTGGCTACTAATAAAGTTAATGTTGATGGTTTTTTAAATGTAATGCAAGCCTGCGTAGCCAATAAGGTACAACGTTTGGTTTATGCGTCTTCCTCATCGGTATATGGTAGCGATACTACTATGCCTAAGGTAGAACACATTACAGGCAATTTACTATCGCCGTATGCCGCTACCAAAAAAGCCAACGAAATGTATGCTGATGTATTTAGCCGTACCTACAATTTAGAAACGATAGGCTTACGTTATTTTAATGTATTTGGCGATTATCAAAACCCGCTTGGACAATACGCCGCAGTAATACCACTATTTATACAAAGCGTATTAAAAAACGAATCGCCTACTATATTTGGCGATGGCGAAAACACGCGCGATTTTACCTATGTGCAAAATGTGGTACAGGCCAATGTATGTGCCATTGAGACCGATATGAGTGCGCAACAAGCCATAGTGTGTAATGTGGCTTATGGTAGTACTATATCTATTAACGATTTGTTTAAAACCATAGCCAAAATACTTAACGTAACTAACATACAACCCACGTACCACGCACCACGCAAGGGTGATATTAAAGATAGTTATGCTAATATTTCGTTAGCTAAAAAATTGCTTAATTACTCGTCAATCATCAACGTGGAAGATGGTTTGAAACGAGCTGTTGCATTTTATCAAAGCCATAAAATACAATATTAATGCAACCATTGGTAAGTATAATTACGGTGTGTTATAACGCCGAAAAACATTTGGAACAATGTATGCAAAGTGTATTAACACAGGCATATCCCCACTTGGAATATATATTGGTGGACGGCAAATCAACCGATGGAACATTAGCCATAATACAAAAAATAGCAGCGCAATATACCAACATAACTTACATAAGCGAAGCCGATAAAGGTATATACGACGCCATGAACAAAGGTATGGCACTAGCCAAAGGTGCTATTATAGCCTGCGTAAATGCTGATGATTACTTGCCTAATGCCAATGTCGTAGCCAATGCTGTTGCGCTAATGCAAGCGTCAAACGCTGATGTGGTACATGGTAATATTGTACAACAAATAGAACTAGAGGGCAAACAATACAGAAAAAACCAAACGTCAAATTTTGCTAACATTATGCGCAACATGGAATTAGTGCAGGGCACGAGCTATTGGCGCAAAGAGGCTGTTGCAAAAATAGGTATGTTTGATATTTCGTACAAAATAGTTGCCGACTACGATTACGTACTGCGAGGTGTAAAACTAGGGCTTAATTATGTAATGAGTAACGACGTATGGTTAGTGTTTAGAATTGGCGGTATAAGTACTACTACCTGCAGAAGTAGCAAAGAAAATATGCGTCTAAGTAAAGCGCACAACACAGGCACATATTGGAATTATGCAAAGCGATATTATACATGTATAATAAAATCCTTCCTAAAAAAAAGAATGAAAACGCAATTGCAAACGCCTGAATATTTATACAAAAAAGGTTGGATATAAAGGTGTACAAATGATTGTAGGACATTATATATGGAGTGCTAATATTGGTGGTATTGAAAAAATAACATTGGATTTAGCCACACAACAATTAAGCACTGGCATAACGCCACATATACTTGTTGGTAAAGACAAAGGAGAGTGGTTAAGTAAGTTAGAATCCTTTAAATACAGCTGTTGCGGCTTAACTAATGGCTATATTACCTCGCTAAAATCAATGCAAATAATGCGTGCGTTTTTTGCTGTGGTAGATGTAATACACCTGCATACGTTTCACCCAATGGTGTATTTGTTTGCGATTATCAGTGGTAAAAAAATAGTGTATCACATACATGGTAACTGGACAAGCGGGCGCACCGAAAAATGGACTGATGTAGTTAAACGACACGTATTAAGGTTATTTTTAATGCGTTACACTAACCATCTTATTTTTAATTCGCACTATACACAACAGCGTTTTACCAAGCAGTTTAAGTTGAGTGCAAGAGTGCCTCAAGCAGTAATTCATAACGGAATAAATGTGCAAAATGTACTTATACCTACTACGCCATCTAATCTATTTACAGTAGGTACGTGTGGTAGATTAGCCACTGTAAAGCGTATGGATAGGGTGCTTGTGGCATTTAGGTTATTTGCACGAAACAAAACCAATATACAACTTAACATAGTAGGCGATGGGCCACTAATGCCAGAGTTAAAATTATTAGCCAAAAAATTAGGTATAAGTAGTTTAGTTAATTTTGTAGGGAGTGTACCTAATGCCACTAAACAAATAGCACAGTTTACAGTAACTGTGCTAGGTAGCGAGGGCGAATCGTTTGGCTTGGTAGCACTAGAAAGTTTAAACCAAAACAAACCTACCTTAGTGTTTAACGATGGCGGAGGGCTAACCGAAATAATGCAACTGGTTGATGCCAAAAACATAGCCCGAGACGAAGACGATATGGCAAACTTATTGGGTGTGTATTATATACAATGGCAAAATAATAAGTTACATTCCGAATTTGACACCGTGTTAAAACAACACTTTTCTATTGCAAATTTTGAGCAACAAATAAATGCTGTATATAGCACGTTGTAACTATAAATACGTTAATA
>JBEBIC010000161.1:0-6504 GCA_040080595.1 Bacteroidia bacterium
CAACTACACATTGTATATTAAAAGATGAGTCGGAAAACATTTATCATTTACATTAAACGCATCGTTTAAACATATATAAATCCTTTCTGGCTTAGGCTACGAAAGGATTTTTTTTGTTTCGGCAATTAAATTATCAAACACAAAATATATAAACACAAATGATGACCAGAGAAGAAAGAATAGCCACATTACACCAAGCTGTAACCGAACGTATATTAGTAATAGACGGCGCAATGGGCTCGTTAATACAGGAGTACAAACTATCAGAAGAAGATTTTAGAGGCGAAAAATTTAAAACGTTTCACAAAGATATAAAGGGGAATAACGACATATTGTGCATTACTCAACCCCATATTATAACTACTATACATCAACAATACATTGATGCAGGCGCTGATATTATTGAAACCAATAGCTTTAGCGGTACTACTATAGCTATGGAAGATTATGATATGCAAGATTATGTATATGATATGAACGTAGCTGCAGCACAATGCGCACGTGCCGCTACCAATGCGCATTACGAAGCTACAGGCAAGCTACATTGGGTAGCGGGTGCAATGGGTCCAACTAACCGTACGCTAAGTATGAGCCCCGATGTAAATGCGCCAGCCTACCGTGCTATTACGTTTGATCAATTATCAGCTGCTTACAAAACACAGGTGGAAGGCTTGATAGACGGCGGTTCCGACCTATTATTAATAGAGACAATATTTGATACGCTTAACGCCAAAGCAGCATTACACGCCTGCCAACAAGTGTTTGAAGAGCGAGGTTACACCCTACCAATAATGGTGAGTGGTACTATTACCGATGCCAGCGGACGTACATTAAGCGGGCAAACGGGAGAGGCATTTTTAAATTCGGTGGCGCACGTGGATTTATTTACTATAGGTTTAAACTGTGCTTTGGGTGCTAAAGATATGCGCCCGTATTTGGAAGAGTTGCACAATAAATCATCGTTTTATGTACATGCGTATCCTAATGCAGGCTTGCCTAATCAGTTTGGCGAATACGACGAAACGCCTGATGTAATGGCACCGCAGGTAGAAGATTTTTTACAATCGGGTTTTATAAATGTAATAGGAGGGTGTTGCGGTACAACGCCTGCGCATATTAAAGCAATGGCTATTATTGCTAAAAAATACAAACCTCGCCAAAAAATAGCGCAACCGCCTTACTTACGCCTTAGCGGATTAGAGCCACTTACATTGTTGCCCGCAAGTAATTTTATGAACATAGGCGAGCGCACCAACGTAACAGGTAGTAAGAAATTTGCACGCTTAATTATTGATAAAAAATACGAAGAGGCACTTGCTGTAGCCCGCGACCAGGTAGAAGGCGGCGCACAAGTAATAGATATAAACATGGACGAAGGTATGCTTGATGCCGTTGAAGCTATGACCGAATTTTTAAACTTGATAGCCTCTGAGCCAGATATATCAAAGGTTCCTATTATGATTGACTCGTCCAAGTTTCATGTAATAGAAGCAGGATTAAAGTGTATACAAGGCAAGGGTATTGTAAATAGTATAAGTTTAAAAGCAGGCGAAGCTGAATTTAAAGCGCAAGCCAAAATTGTAAAACAGTTTGGTGCAGCAGTTATTGTTATGGCGTTTGATGAAGATGGACAGGCCGACAATTACCAACGTCGTATAGATATTTGCAAGCGAGCGTATGATATTTTAGTAAACGAAGTACACTTTCCTCCGCAGGATATAATATTTGACCCTAACATTTTCCCTGTAGCTACAGGTATGGACGAGCATAGGTTAAATGCGTTGGACTTTTTTAACGCTACCAAATGGATTAAAGAAAACTTACCGCATGCTAAAATAAGTGGTGGTGTAAGTAATGTATCGTTTAGTTTCCGTGGTAACGACCACGTGCGCGAAGCCATACACAGTGCATTCTTATACCATGCTATACAACACGGTATGGATATGGGTATTGTAAACCCAAGTATGTTGCAAATATACGACGATGTGCCCAGAGACCTATTAACACTGGTAGAGGACGTATTGTTTGATAGAAATGAGGACGCTACCGAAAAACTCATCAACTTTGCCGAAACAGTAAAAGGCAGTGCTAAAGCCAAAGACAAGGACAATACCGAGTGGCGCAATATGGAATTGCAAGACCGTATTACGCACTCGTTAGTAAAAGGAATTACCGATTATATAGAGATAGATGTTGAGGAATCACGAGCAAAATCGGCACGTACGCTCGATGTAATAGAACAAACCTTAATGAAAGGGATGAACGTAGTGGGCGATTTATTTGGGCAAGGGAAAATGTTTTTGCCACAAGTAGTAAAGAGCGCACGTGTAATGAAAAAAGCTGTTGCCTACCTTGAACCCTATATGGATGCTGAGAAAAAAGCAAATGGCAATCAATCTACCAACGCAGGTAAAGTACTATTAGCCACCGTAAAAGGCGATGTACACGACATAGGAAAAAACATAGTAGGTGTAGTAATGGCGTGTAACAATTACGAAATTATAGACCTTGGTGTAATGGTAAGTGCCGATAAAATATTGGACGAAGCCCGCAAACACAATGTAGATATAATAGGCTTGAGTGGCTTGATAACACCGAGTTTGGACGAAATGATACATGTGGCAAAAGAAATGACACGCCAAGGATTTACCGTACCCTTACTCATAGGCGGAGCAACTACAAGCAAGGTACATACTGCCGTAAAAATACAGCCCGTATATGCACACGGCGTAGTGCATGTAAACGATGCCAGTAAGAGCATACCCGTAGTAAGTAAATTGATAAGTAAAGAAACCAATGAAGCCTATAAACTTGAAATAAACGAAGAATACGAGCGTGTACGTGAGTACAATAAAATAGCCAACGATGCTAAAAATTTCGTGACATTGGAAGTAGCACGTGCCAATAGTTTTAAGATAGATTGGGATATTACACCTGCTGCTGCAACGCCTGCATTTACAGGTGTTAAAACCTTTACTAATTATGATTTAGCAGAGATAGTTCCGTACATAGATTGGACGCCATTTTTTATATCGTGGGAAATGAAAGGCGCATACCCACGTATATTGGAAGATAAAGAACGTGGCGAAGAAGCGCGCAAATTATTTGCTGATGCACAAGCAATGTTAGCACGCATAATAAATGAAAAATGGTTAAGTGCCAATGCCGTAGTGGGCGTGTTTGAAGCTAATGCCGTAGGCGATGATATTGTGATAAATCACGAAGGCGCACAACATACATTTTATACCCTGCGCCAACAAACTAAAAAAGCCGATGGCAAAGGTAACATAGCCCTTAGCGATTTTGTACGCCCTGCAAACAAAGGAAAAGATTACTTAGGTGGCTTTGCCGTAAGTACTGGTTTTGGTATAGATAAATGGGTAAAACACTTTGAAGACGACCACGACGATTACAGCGCAATATTACTTAAAAGCCTTGCCGACCGCCTTGCCGAAGCCTTTGCAGAATTAATGCACAAAAAAGTGCGTACCGAACTATGGGCGTATACACCTACCGAAAATTTATCTACCGAAGAACTTATAAAAGAAACTTATGCAGGTATTCGTCCTGCACCAGGCTATCCTGCACAGCCCGACCATACTGAGAAAAACACCTTGTGGAAACTGTTAGATGTAGAAAAAAATACAGGCATAGTACTTACCGAAAGTCTTGCCATGTTTCCTACTGCAGCCGTAAGTGGCTTGTACTTTGCTCACCCCGAAGCATTTTATTTTGGCTTAGGACGCATAAGCAAAGACCAAGTAACAGACTATGCCACACGCAAACAACAACCAGTGGAGGACTTAGAAAAATGGTTGGGCAGTGTGCTTAATTATTAGAGGGAAATTAAGTACACTTAAACAATCTAAAATAAGAACGAACACAATGAAACTTTACGAAAAAATAATTTTAATTTTAGTTGCAATTTCTTTTGCAATTTCTTTTCTAAAAGTTTCTGACGCTGATGTATATTTGATGATGGCAATTTCTTTATTGTCCTTGTCGTATTTAATATGCTCCTACTGGCTATTTAATACTGGCAGTATTAAAAAAATAGTGTTGCCAGTGTTGTCAGGGTTTTTATTGTGTATTTCTATATTTAGTTTAACACAACTTATTTACTTGAATAGAGAAGATGCTTTTCTTATACTGCCTATTACAAATGTAATTCTATTCATTTATTTAAGTGTTTATTTAATTGTTAAACGAAAATCGAAAACAGACTTAAAAGATGTGAAATTAATTTTTGCACGTTCATTAATTACATTAGTAGTAAGTTCATTTTTTGCATATACACCTATTACATTCAAGCCTTACCGAAAAATAGTTTATGCTCTTAATAATGATAACTATGACATTCAATGTAATTTATTAATGTTTGATTATACGGAGCAATTTGATGAAGCAATCAAACAAGGAAATTGCGATAAAGCTATAGAATACGCTTTAGTAGCTAACACAATGGGTAAAATTTGGCTTGGGATAGAAAGTAATAACGACTCAAATATTGTTAGGTGGGAAATAGGTGGTACGTATAATAATATTTATGATGCTTATAAATGTAAGGCTTGGGCAGCATACAATAACAATAATTTTGAAGAAGCTTTAATAAATTATAAAATAGCATATCGTTATTTAACTACGAATGAAACTACATCAAACTATTGGAAAAAAGAAAAGTCGAGAGCATTAAGTAGCATAGCGTTTTGCTATAAAAACATAAATAAATTTCAAGAGGCTGATTCTTTATTTATGCGAGCAATAGAACATTATAAAACAGTAAACGATACGCTTGATAAAGGCTTAGCAGATTTATATAGTGGATTTGCGTCGTCGCTTTCACGTCAATTAGAATTTTCTTACGCTAACAAACTACTTTTTAACGCAAATTTTATTTTAAGAAAAGACTCTTTGAACAAAGAGAGTCGGGAAGATTTAGTATCCAACTATATTGATATTACAGACAATTATTTGCAACAAGATAGCTTGCAACACGCCTTATTTTATATAAATAAATCGCTTAGTTTTTTAGATAATAAACAAGGGGGCGCATATTGTAAAAGCCTATTTTATTATAGTGTATGTTGCTTTAAAATGAATCAATATCATAAAGCAGATTCTATTTTGAAAAAAAGTTTACAGCTTTATGAAAAGCAACCAAAGACTAATGGGCAAGATATTGCAAATTGTAATTTTGTATTAGGTCAAATATGTATTGCTCTTGCAAAATATGATAACGCAAAACACTATTTAAATAAAGGAATGGAAATTACAAAAAACAATTTTGGCATTAATAATTCTCGTTACGCAAGCTATTTAAAAATACTGGCACATCTAAATAAAATTACAGGCGATTACACAACATCTAAGCAACAGTATAAAGAAGCATTAGCTATTTACACTCAAGAATTTGGAGATAGAAATAACAATCTTCCTCCTATTTTATCTGGATTAGCAGACATTAGTATAACATTATCCGAATTTACCCAAGCTAAATCATACGCTGATAGTTCGCTATCAATAGCTGCTATATATTCTCCTCTAACAAAATTAAATGCAACAAGTTTGTTAAACACAACGGCTTATGTTGATTATTGTTTGGGTTTCTATAAACCAGCGGATACTCTTTATAATAAAGTACTTCGAATTATTAATAATTACAATATTGAAAATGATGCCTCAAAAGCAATAGCGCTAAACGGTCTCGGTTTAGTTGAGTTTGCTAAGAAAAACTACTTAAAAGCAGATTCGTTATTTTTAAAGTCGCTCAATCTACATCAAACTATTTTTTCAGATAATCACCCTTTGACTGCAATTGTATATTTAAACTTTGCGGTGTTATTAATTCAAGAAAATAAACTTGTAGATGCTGAGCAAAACATAAATAAAGCAATGCAAATTAACAAGGCATTTTTTAAAAATAACCATGATGTTTTTGCGGATATTTTTATCGTGTTTGGTGATGTTGCGAAAAAACAAAATCAAAATAATATCGCCAAAGAGCATTACAAAAAAGCACTTGATATTTATATAAAAAAGTTTGACGAAAAACATTGGAAAATTATATCCACGAGAAAAAAATATAATCAAGTGTGGCAGTTGTAAATTTCACACTGCACACCCCGAAGCATTTTATTTTGGCTTAGGGCGCATAAGCAAAGATCAAGTAATCGACTATGCCACACGTAAGCAACAACCAGTGGAGGAGTTAGAAAAATGGTTGGGCAGTGTGCTTAATTATTAATAAGAAAATGGGTTTAGCCGTTATTGCAACTACGCTACAATAACGGCTAAAAAATAAATTTTATTTGTATATTTGTTTGAGCTCAATTAGAGCAACACACACGTTAATTTTGAGATGAGTATTCTAAAAATACAAAAAATATTTTACACACTTTTTTAGGACAGTATCCATTAACAATAACGAGCAATACCAATTGCAATTAAATTTTAGTCCAATAATTACGCATTATGCATGCCGTTTTGCTATTCACACCTCGGCGG